>DASRHX010000740.1:0-5270 GCA_035650295.1 Bryobacteraceae bacterium
TGGGCATCCCACGCGGCGAGGCCGACCGCTACATCAAGAACTATTTCGCGCGATATGCCGGCGTGAAGCGTTGGATCGACGAGACGATCGCCCAGGTACGCGAGTCTGGCTTCACTCTCACCTTGCACGGACGGCGACGGCCGATTCCCGATATGGACGCGCGCAACCCCAACGCGCGCGGGTTCGCCGAGCGTACGGCGGTGAATACGCCGCTGCAAGGCACGGCGGCCGACATCATCAAGTTGGCCATGATCCGGATTCAAATGCGGCTGGAAGCAGAGGGTTGGCGTTCACGCATGCTCTTGCAGGTGCACGACGAGCTTGTGTTCGAAGCGCCTCCTGAGGAGGTGGACAAGCTGAAAGCGATGGTGAAGGAGTTGATGGAGGGGGCCTGCGCACTGGACGTGCCGTTGGTCGCCGAAGTGGGCACGGGAGATAATTGGCGCGATGCTAAATAGGGCAATCGTGGCGGCGCTTTTCGCCCTGCTTTCGGCCTGTTCGGGCGCGAAGGAGGAAGCGAAGCAGGCGGAGGCGCCGAAGCCTGCTGCTCCGCCGCCTGCTGAATACAAAGTCCGTTTCGAGACAACGAAAGGGCCATTCGTCATCGAGGTAAAGCGCGAGTGGGCCCCGCGCGGCACGGATCATTTTTACGAGCTGGTGTCGTCGCGATTTTATGACGGCACTCGCTTCCATCGCGTCATCCGCGGCTTCGTCGCCCAGTTCGGCATCAACGGTAATCCGAAGACGAACTCGATTTGGTCGGCGACCTACATCCCCGACGAATCACCCGCGCCACCCAAGCGCCTCAAAAACAAGAAAGGCACGATCACGTTCGCCGTGCGCGGGCCCAATACGCGCGCCACGCAGGTGTTCGTCAACCTGCGCGATAACCTCGACCTCGACGAATCTGGCTTCCTCCCCTTTGGCCGTGTTATGGAGGGAATGGACGTCGTCGAGAAGCTCTACTACTCCTATGGCGAACTGATGCCGCGCGGTTCGGGGCCGGATCCCGAGAAGTCGGAGATGTTGGGTGAGACGTACTTCGCAAGAACGTTCCCGAGGCTGGACAAGATTGAGAAGGCGGTGGTGGTGAGATAGGAGCGCCTATGGACCTAACATGCCCGAGATGCAAGGCAAAGTTTGAGGATTCGAACGAAGAAGACGCGCCGCAGTATATCTGGACCGAGGGTTTCGATCGTTACGAAGTGCAGGGCTCCCAATGCCCGACGTGCCAGCAATCATCAAGGACTTTGGGAATCGAGGAGCACATCCAAGCGAGAGCACCATCCCAGGCGACGATGTCGAAGTCGAGTTCGAAGAGGCCCAGTGACTGATCGAAATTCTTGAGCGGCTATTCGAGTTTGAATTTATCGGGCCCCGTCTGACAGAGGAACGCCGGCAAGGATTCGACAAGAAACGGACCAAAGCCGGCAAGTTTCCTTACAATATTGATCATGGTCACGCTAAGCGCACTAAGGGACGAAAAGCGGCCAGAGATTTTGCGCCTGGCCGCACGGCATGGCGCGAAGAATCTCCGTGTGTTCGGATCGGTCGCACGCGGAGAAGCGACTGAATCGAGCGACCTAGACCTTCTCGTGGAGTGGGAGCCGGGGAGAAGTCTCCTGGATCACGTGCGCCTCGTGCAAGACTTGGAAGCGTTGTTGAATACGCGAGTCGAGATCGGAACGGAGCGCTCCTTGCATCGGCTGGTGCGGGACCGGATTCTTAGCGAAGCGACGCCACTGTGAGCGACGACACTCTCTATCTGGAGCACATCATCGAGCGCTGTGAGCGCGTGGCCAGATCGATTGCCTCAGGTAGAGACGAGTTCTATGATTCGGAGGAAAAGCAAGACGCCATCATCCGGAACATCGAGGTGATTGGCGAGGCGGCACGAGAGGCGATTGCCTCGGTCGACTGGCGCGCCGTCTGTGGTATGCGGGACGTGCTTATCCATAATTAATTATGTAGGCGTCGATCTTGAAGAAGTTTGGAACGTAGCAGTCAACGACCTTCCAAAGTTAGAGAGCGATTTGAGGAAACACATAGAGAAAGCGAAGCTCTGATCATGATCCGTCGCAGAGGATTTCTCGCTACTCCACTAGCCGCACTTCCGGCGGCGCTGGCCGCCGAGGCTGCCGATGGCCGAGTTTATGCGACCGGAGACGGCATCCCGCATACACCTGAAGAGTATGTGCGTCTGTTGGTGCAACTCACCAAAGATGGTGCTGTGGTGCCGGACAGTTACTCCAACGGGGGCGTGGTCGAGAAGCTGGAAGCGCGGATGGCGCAGGCGCTCGGGAAGGAAGCGGCCGTGTGGCTGCCCACCGGCACGCTCGCCAACCAACTGGCGGTGCGCTTGCTCGCAGGCGAGCGGCGGCGCGTGTTGGTGCAGGCCGAGAGCCATCTATTCAAGGACTGTGGCGATTGCGCGCAGACATTGAGCGGCCTCCATCTGGTCCCACTGGCGCCGGGCAAGGCGACCTTCACAATGAAGGACGTGGAGGCGGCGGCGAACGACGCGCGGACGGGCCGTGTGTTGACGCCGATCGGCGCCCTACAGATTGAGACACCCGTGCGCCGCCGGCGGGGTGAACGCTTCGACTTCGAAGAAATGAAGCGGATCGCCGCTTGGGCGCGCGCAGAGAAGATTGGTCTGCATCTCGACGGCGCGCGGCTGTTCCTAGAAGCAGCCTACACGGGCCACGCCGTGACTGAGTATGCCGCACTGTTCGATACCGTCTATGTGTCGCTCTACAAGTATTTCAATGCCGCAAGTGGGGCCGTTTTGGCCGGATCGAAAGCGTTGCTTACCGATCTCTTCCATACGCGGCGCATGTTTGGCGGGGGACTACCGCACGTGTGGCCGTATGCCGCCGTTGCGCTGCACTATATGGATGGGTTCGAACGTCGCTTCGCGGACGCCGTTAAAAACTCCGAAGCCGTGATTCAAGCGCTCCAACGCGACTCCAACTTTGGTGTTGAACGAATCGACGGAGGCACAAACATTTTCCGCATGCGCGTGTTTGGCGTAAACGCGCCTGTTTATCAAACAAGACTCGCCTACGCGGGCGTGACCGTAGCCGATCCGGTTGCTGACTGGTTCACGATTCAGGTGAACGAAACCTGGGCGCGCGCGACGGCCGCCGAGATCGTGCAGAGATTCGTGAAGGGATTGGGATAAAGTAGAAACACCTATGGATCGCAGAAGCTTTCTCTCTACCACCGCCGCGACGCTCGGCATCACGGCGAAAATGCTGGCCGATACACCGATGCCGATGGAGACACTGGGCAAGAGCGGATTGAAAGTGTCCAAGTTTTGCCTGGGCGGCTTTCACATGCGCGTGCAAGGCGAGGAGAACGGTGTCCGCATCATCAAACGCGCGCTCGAACTGGGCGTCACGTTCTTCGATTCCGCGGCGAAGTATCACAAAGGCGAAAGCGACGTTACCTACGGCAAGGCGCTGTCGCCGAGCGAGCGGCAGAAGATCATCCTCATGTCGAAGGCGGAACTGCGCACGAAGAAAGAAGCGATGCAGCAGTTGGAGACGACGCTGAAGCGTATGAACACGGACTACCTCGACCTATGGCAGTGCCACGAGGTGGCGCGGCACGACGAGGTCGACAAGATCTTTGCCCCGGGCGGCTCGCTCGAAGCCTTTGTCGAGGCCAAGAAGCAGGGCAAAGTGCGTCATATTGGCTTCACGGGCCATCATGACTACACGGTGCATCAGCGGCTACTCGACGGCTACGAAGGCTGGGAGACGGTGCAGCATCCTGTCAACCTGATCGACCCGCACTACCTCAGCTTCATCACAAACTTCCTTCCGAACGCGAAGAAGAAGGGCCTCGGTCGCATCGCCATGAAGTCGAACGCAATCGGCGAGATCACCAAGAACAAGGTGGCCGAAATCGATGACTGCCTCCGGTTCTCCTGGTCGCAGGACATTCACACGCTGGTATCGGGCGTGGAGACGACTGGGCAACTCGAGCACAATGTGAACGTGCTGAAGACACTAACGCTGATGTCGAAAGACGAGCAGCGGATACTGTTGCACAAGACCAAGCAGGGCCAGTATGGCTCGAAGATCGAACGCTACAAAAAGCCCGAAGCTGGCGCCACGCACCGCGTGCATGTAGACGGGGAACTTGCGTAATCACTTCTGATCGAACAGCCCCTGGCGATTGATGTGTTCGCCTTTGAAGATAACGTCAGAAATGCGTTCGGTGGCGGCGATGTCTTGTAGGGCGTTGCCATCGACGATGAAGAGGTTGGCCTCGTGTCCCTTGGCGATGAGGCCTAGGCGCTTGTCCATGTCCATAGCGCGCGCGGCATCGTAGGTTGCTGCGCGAAGGGCTTGTGAAGGCGTCGCGCCGGCCCTCACCCACGACGCCAACTCCTGATGGATCGCCACGCCGTGCAGAATTGCGAATGCGCCGGAGCCCGTACCAATGGCTACGGCGTCGGGCTTTGCAAGCGCCTGGCGCAGCGATTCCTGCGCGGTGGCAACGCTCATCGGGATCTGGAAGTACGGTTGCAAAAAGGCGGGCGATTTGGCGATGGCAGCGCGCGTGGCGGCGAGTTCGCCGGCAGGGGCGACCTGTTGCGCCAGCGATCCGGAGAGCGCGGAGGATTGTCCCGTGCGAATCGCCTCGAGTGTTTCGCGCAGCGCAAGTGCAGGCATCAAGGGATTGCGGCCGTCTGGGACAAGCTTGGCGAGCGGGCGCTGGAGTGCCTCCTGCATCGAGGCCGCTCCGGGAACCTGCGTCGTGGGCTGTCCAATGGCCATCGTGATTAACACCTCGGAGCCCAGGCGTTCTCCGCGGTTTACTTGGCCCGCAACGGAAAGTACGGCGTTATCGAGAATGCCACCGGGCCTAACGGCAGTGACACCCGCATAGAGGTGAGCGGCAAGGGCCCGCTGAGTGGTCTTTTCAGGATCGTATTCGTTCGGCTTTGCGAGCACTCCGCCGGGCGAGCCGAGATGCACGTGCAAATCCAGCAGGCCGGGCAGGACGGTCTTGCCGGCGGCTTCGATGAGCTCCGCGCCAATGGATTCGTGGTCAGGAGGCGCGCCGGTGTAAATCTGTTCGATACGGCCGTCTTTCGTGAGAACGCTCGCGTTCTCAAGGACCGTGCCATCGCCGACGAAAATACGGCCGCCACGGATGAGCCGTGGGTTGCTGCGGCGGAGTTGCCGGTCGAGCAACTTCGATTCGGTGATGTGTTCACGCGAATAGGCTTGGTAGCCGCCCATGACGATGAACGG
>DASRHX010000741.1:0-2738 GCA_035650295.1 Bryobacteraceae bacterium
TCATTCCGGCGGACAAGCCCGCGGCCGCTCCTCCCGGCAAGAAGAAGCCGAAGCAGGAAGTGTAGTCCTCGGCAAGATTAGTCGAGCCCTCGCAGCGCGTCGAAGCCGCTTGCTTCGCCCGACTCGAGGTCGCGCACGGCAACCGCCGGCGTGCCCACGGAAACCTCCACGCTGCGGCGCCACGCGTCCGCGATCATGTCTCTGAGCTCGGCGGCGCCCGCCGCCAGACGCTTGGACACGAAGACCTTGCCGTCATCGGGACGCGTGGAGAATCCGCCGGCCTTTTCGAGTTGGTAAAGTGCGACAACGTCCTTCTGCGTTGCGATGAGATAGTCCGAAGTGCGTTTCTCGATCGTACAGCGGCAGTCGCGATAGGGCGTGAGCTGGCCCGACACGTCCTTGGCCGTGATCCTACTGCGCACGACGGCGCCTTCGAAGACCGAGCGAAAGCGTGTCGTCGTGAAGCTTTGTGGGTTGGGGAAATTCCCCCAGCCATCCGAGTGGATGGAAACCTGCATCGGCTGACTGCCGTCGCCGACGAAATGCGCGAGCAGGCCGAGGTCCCGGATCGTCAACCCTTCGCGGACCCACTGGTCTCGCAGGAACCAGCTCCGCTCGGCGGGTGTCTTCGCGTAGCGCGCGCCCGCGACGTCGGCTCGCCAATAAGCGAAATCCATCACCACCTGCTGCCAGGCATCGATGATCGCGTAAGGCAGGTAACCGGCGCGGTACTGGTTCGAGCCAACCGTCCTCAGCGCGTCGTCATAGGTCTGGCGGTTGACCGGCAGCGCAGACAGCAACGGCCCGCGCGCGATCTTGAGATCATCGCCGACATTCACGTGATGGGCTGCGTTCGCATCCGAATCGTACGGAGCGCTCGCGCCTCTGGCACGATCGGGCTCTCGCGCCACTTCGGCGACTTGGCGCGCGGCTTCCAGCTTGCGTAAGAAGTCCGGCAACTCGGCTGGGAGCGATTGGAGGGCGATCTCACCAATCATCCGCTGCCCGCTCGATCCCCAGGCGAGAGCCTCACCCGAACCCACCAGTGCGCCGCAGAGCAGAAGGACGGCGAACGTCAACACAAGCGTGCGTAGCATGAACATCATTGGGTCGGCCCAAAATAGAGTTGCTCGATCTGCTCCAGAAGTTTACGGGCGGCGTACGCGCCGATCTCCACTTCTCGTCCGTCTCCGACGGCGAGCGTTGCTTTGGATTGGGTTAGACCCGTGTTGTTCGTCAGAACCACGGCCGTAACATCGTCGTCGGGAAAGTAGTCGAGGACCGACGCGAAGCCTGCAGGCGTGAGATTTCCGGCATTCCAAAACATCCTCCGGCCAAACTTGGTTTGGAAGTACCACCCGAAACCATAGTTGTGGCCATGGTCGGCGAATATGCCTTGTCGAGAAGAAGGAGACAGCAACGTACCGCTCATCATCGAACGATGGCCGCGCAGCAAATCATCGACAGTTGAATGGAGCGCACCTGCCCCTGCCAACGCGCTGACGTTTATGGGGAGGCCGCTCTCCCACTTCCCATCGGGCGAACGCCGATATCCCTTGGGAAGATTTCCTGGAAGGCTGCCAAAGCCCGTGTCGTTCATGCCGAGAGGCGCGAGCACGCGACTGCGCAGGAACTCCTCATAGCGCTGACCGGAGGCATGCTCGATCACAGCGCTCAACAGCACATAATTCGTGTTGGCATATCTGAAGCGCGTGTTGGGTTCAGCCGCGAGCGGCTGGCCGGCGGCGAACCGAATCAGGTCCTGGTACGAAACTGAAAGGAAGAGCTGTTTATCTGATCTGAACTCCGGACGATTGGCGTAGTTGTCTTCTATGCCAGAGGTGTGCGTCAGAAGATGCATGATCGTTATGTCTTTCCAGGCGGCAGGACTCGCTGGGTAATGCTTCGATATGGGATCGCCGAGTGAGAGCCTGCCGTCTTCGGCCAGCAGGAGAATCGCGGCCGCAGTGAATTGCTTGTTGATCGACGCGATTGGGAACTTGGTCTCCGGCGTGTTACGGACGTTGCGTTCCCCGTCCGCAAACCCGGCCGCTTTCCGCAGCAGCACTTGATCGCCCCGCGCGACCAGAATCACGCCTGAAAAACCGTCTTCGCGTTCGACGGTCTCCACGGCCTTTTCTGCGGCGCTCATGAACGCCGCATCTCCCCTCTCGGGGGCAGCTGTCGCCGGCGCGACGAATGCGAAGAAAAGCGTGACGATGAGTGCTGTACGTGGGCCCGCGCAAGCCATGGAAGGCCTCCCTCGCTGCGGCAACCCTACACCACGGCTTGGTCGCTCGCGAGCACCTCAACGGCAGAGCCCGAAGCGGCCGAGCTCCAAATGGAAATGGTTGGCATGCGCCTCGTTGTAGGCCGGCGACAGGACGATGCCGAAAAAGCGGCACGCCTCGTCTCGCGCGGCGGCAAGGAATCGGCCCTTGGCCGTATCCTCGCCCCAGTCGCGCAACACCGAAACCGACGTGCCGTCATCGAACCGGAACCCGCTGATATCGATGGCGCCCGCCGTCGCATGCGCGCTGCGCCGGCTTTCAGTGCGGTTGTAGATATTGCGGCAGGCATAGGTGCCGTAATGTTCGATGCGCGTGATCTTCCTGCCCAGTCGTTCGCGCGCAAGCACGCCGAGACGCTGCTCGTACCAATATAGCGCGGCAACCAGCGCGCAGGGCGCCTCGAACCCGCTGCTATAGGCGTAATGCGAACGCACGATGTGGGTGCGA
>DASRHX010000742.1:0-2863 GCA_035650295.1 Bryobacteraceae bacterium
CCGGAAATGCAATTCTCTGCCGTTCCCACGATGTTGGCGGATGTCTGGAAATTGACCCTTTCCGGACTCTAGGAATTCCCAGAACTGGAAATATTGAACGCGCGGCGAGCGGCCCTTGACGGTGTCGGATGGCCGCGTTCATTCGGTTCCGCTGGGAATCTTGCTCACTTCGGAATCTCCTGTTCAAAGCGCAGGCGGTTGCCGAAGGGGTCGACCGTGAACATTACCGTTGCGCCATAGGGTGCGATGTCAAGACCGGGGCGGTTGTACTTATAATTCTTGCCGAGAAGCTCGGCGTGGAACTTCTCAATGCCCTTCGTTCTGACCACAGTCGTGCCGCCGGGCGCCGCGTCGCCGTGATGCTCGCTAAGATGCAGCGTCAGGCCATCGCGTGAAAGCTGCATGTAAAGCGGGGCGCCTTCAAAGATGTGGCCCTCCCAGTCGAGCGTGAAGCCTAGGAAATCAACATAGAATTCCTTCGCCTTACCGACATCGAACATGCGGATTACGGGGATGGTGGCAAAAAATTCTATTCCATCGCCAGCCTTTGGCGTCTTCTCGGTCTTGGCGATCTTTGCCGCCAAAATGTTCCAGTTGTTAAAGCCGAATTGCTGGGCGACAAGTTCCAGGCTCTCAGCTACGGAGAGGATGATGTTCTTACTTTTCAGATTGTCGCGTACGGCTTGCGCCATTGCTTTGGCGTCGCGATAATCGCGCATTGTCCTTCCTCACATTCAGCGAACGAAAATGTCAGCGCTTGCATTGCCGACCCGTTCGCGATGTGCGGAGGATCGAGGATTGTCGAAAGATACGTTCACCTAACCCCGAAGGGCGCAAGCGGCAGGCCGTATCAGCCTCCCAATCAAGCTTTGTTCAGCCAAGCGTGGTTGTCAATATCGTGGCATCCTTCTTACGCGCCCGTGCGCAAGACGGAACGCTTCAAGAAATTCGTTCGTGACGCCGGCCTCGTCGATTACTGACGTGCTCGCGGCTGGCCCGATCTCTGCCGCCCGCAAGGCGCAGACGATGGGAAGGTCTGAATTTGGCGAAACTCAGCCGGTATCTACGTCCTCGAGTAACATCCGCTTTTGGACAAAAGCGCTCGTACGTCTATCGCCGACCGCCCGACGGTCACGGCCCTCTCCGCATCTTTTCGATATCCGCCTCGCCCAGGACCAGCTTCACCACGTCCGTCATCCCCAAAAGTGGGGTGAGCGTCAGGATGACGATCCCGCGCTTTGCCACGCACCGCGTTTTCCCTTCGGAGTAGATGTCGAGCGGTGGTTCTTCATCAAACCAGACTCCCTCGAGCGTCTCGCCCTGCCATTTCTCGCGTCCCTTCTCATAGGACTTGAACGCAAGCACGCTTTCGCCCTGCTGCACGTCGCCGCCCCCGCCCCAACGCACGACGTACCAGTCGGCGGATTGTACAGACCGGGTCTGCTAAGCTTGTCCCCAGTGGGCAAATGAGTTCTGCTGCTTGGATTGTTGAAACCCTCTTTCTTCAACTGTACGGAGCTGGTCCTTCTACGTTGCGCAGCCCTCGGCCTCGGAAATATGCGCTACCACTTAAACCATGCACCTCTTGGATAATCACACCTCCTTTTTCAGACTCCGTTTCCAGCTCGTACCTTCTGCCTATGACCCGCCCGTTTGTTTTGCTGGGGATATCCACCGGCTTGATCGACTGCATTACACTTGATTGTGGCGGTTCTGAGCCAAGCGACCTCATCGGATCTGACTGCGAAGCGACATCCGCCTGTGCGTAGCTCCTTGGATGCAACCTGCCTACCGGGTCGCCGGCTTCATGACTAAGAGGCGCCTGGCCAATTTCGTTTGGACCGAATAGGCCGAAGGGGCCTCTTGATGAACCGGAAAGACCCAGAGAATTGATAAAGCCGACTTCTTGGCTGTGCGGACGTTGGCGCACGGACATGGCATCACCGCCCTCGTCCAAATGTTCGACAAGGAGTCGCCGTCGCCAGAAATTGCCGCCGGGCATATCGCCAACTCGTTGGCGGCTCGCGGGATTGCCGCCGACATTCTTGTCCATGAGCGGCTGGCCGGGCGGATAGAATTCCGCCTTCTGGCTGATCTCGTCGATGTCGAAGAAGGGCTGGTCGCTGACGAACTCGCCCTCCCCGTGAGACGGCGGTGTTTCCAGCGCGGCCACATCGGCCGGTGAGGATCGACGCTGGTGCCTTTGATGTTCTCGTCCGTCGAATCGGGCGCGTCCCACGTGCCGTCGGGCTTGCGGTTGTTTCGCCGGAACGGGAAATAGGGGCCAAATCCGTATGGCATTGCAAAATCGCTCCGTTCGCGCCGATGCGGGTCGGCCGCTGTGGTCGGTTGCTGATGGAATGGTTGAGAGCTGGGCGTGTGCGCGCAAAACGCGCTGCCGCGTCAGGCCAAAAACAAAACCGCCCACGGGCGTTGCCTGCGGGCGGTTCACTCCATGATCGACTGGATACCGTCCAGACTAGTCCGGTTTCGTCCGATGTTCAAGCGCGCACAAAACAAAAGCCAATTCCATTTCTGGAATCGGCTTTTGTGTTCGACGTTAACTCTAGACCGTCAGTTCACCGGCGAGAATTTCTGGATGCGCCGGCCGGTTGCCACTTCACCGGTGTAGAGGTTGCCCTTCGAATCCATCGTGGCGACATGGAGGAAGGCGAACTGTCCGCCGCCACGGCCCGCACGGCCGATCCGCTGCACGACTTCACCGGTCTGGCGATCGAGCATCCACACCGACATGTTCATGATGTCGGCGACGAAAATGTATTTTTGCTGGGGGTCGGCCGAGAAATCGACCGAGCCCACCGAGCCGCGCATCCGCGTGTTGCGGGCGACGAAAAACTCCTTC
>DASRHX010000743.1:0-5000 GCA_035650295.1 Bryobacteraceae bacterium
GACGAAGGAAGAGCACGAGCGTCATAAAGCGGCGGTGAAGGAGTACAAATCGAAGGAATCCGTGATCACAGATGCGATCAAGGCGATTGAGAAGCCGTATCGGGACAGGATGAAGGAAGAGAAGCGCAAGAAGCTGGCGCCGGAGTTTGCGGCGGCGATGGCCATTCCCAAAGCCAAGCGCACGGAGGACCAAAGGCGGCTGGCCGGTGAAGCGGAGGCGCAGTTGAAGGTGAGCTGGGACGAGGTGCTGGCGGTGTTGACGCCCGCCGATACGGCCAAGCGCACGGCGTTGCGGAAGAAACTGCACGCGCTGGAACGGGAAGCGCCGGAAGAGCCTGCGCATGCCTATGCGGTGAAGAATGCGCCGATGGCGCCGGTGTCGTTTGTGCTGAAGGTCGGCGACTACAAGATGAAGCAGCAGACGGTGCTGCCGGGATTTCTGCGCGTGCTGAACGACGAGGTTGCGCCCGTGGAGCCGGAGGGCCGGCGTTCCGCGCTGGCGAAGTGGCTGGCGAACGCGGAGAATCCGCTGACGGCGCGGGTGATGGTGAATCGCATCTGGCAGGCGCGCATGGGCGTGGGCATCGTGGCGACGCCGAACGATTTTGGAGTACTGGGGCAGAGGCCGACCAATCAGAAGCTGCTGGACTGGTTGGCGACGGAGTTCGTGGCGAAGGAGTGGAGCGTCCGTTCAATGGACCGTCTGATTGTGACATCGAGCGTGTACAAGCAGGCGGCGGAGCACGATGCGAAGAAGGCGGAAGTGGACCCGCAGAACAAGCTTTATTGGCGGATGAACCGGCGGCGGTTGGATGGGGAGTTCCTTCGCGATGGGGCGCTGGCGGTGGCGGGCGTATTGAACACGAAGATGTTCGGCAGGCCGATGAAGGTGCCGATCGAAAGGGAAGTTTACGATCTGATTTTTACCGAGGGCGAGCCGGACAACTTGTGGCCCGTGGAGCTAGACGAGCGCGATCACTACCGGCGGAGCTTGTATTTGTTGAATAAACGCACGGTGCGGTTGCCGATGCTGGCGAACTTCGATCAACCGGACGCGATGACGTCGTGCCCGGTGCGTCCTGTGAGTACACATTCGCTGCAGGCGCTGTCGCTATTGAACAGCGACATGATGCGCGGCGCAGCCAGGAAGTTTGCGGCGCGATTGGAGAAGGAATGTACGGGCGACGCGGCATGCAGGATCAAGAGGGCCTACATGCTGGCGCTGGCACGGGAGCCGGAAGCCGCGGAACTGTCGCAGGCGCGTGAGTTCGTTGCGGGCGGCGGGCCGTGGGAAGATTTCGCGCTGGCGATGTTGAACCGGAACGAGTTTGTCTATGTGCCCTAAACAGGATCGGACGCGGCGGGATATTCTGCGCACGGCAGCGCATGGTTTCGGAGCGATTGCTCTGGAATCGCTGCTTGCGAGCGAAGGTTTCGGCGCGGCGAAGGGCAACCCGCTGGCGGCGAAGGAGCCGCATCTGCCGACGAAGGTAAAGTCGGTCATCTTCCTATTTATGGTCGGCGCGCCGAGCCAGATCGACACGTTCGACCCGAAGCCGCAGTTGAAAAAATTTGAAGGCCAGCGGCTGCCGGAGAGTTACGGGAAAATCGGCAGCCAGTTCACCGACGGCACGACGCCGATTCTTGCTTCGCCGTGGGAGTTCAAACAGCACGGGCAGAGTGGCGCATGGGTGAGCACGCTGATGCCGCACCTGGCCAAGTGCGTGGACGACATCTGCTTCGTTCGCAACTTCTACACCGAGAGTGTCGTGCATGCGCCCGCGATGTACCAGGTGATGTCGGGCCGCATACTGATGGGCTATCCGAGCGTGGGCTCGTGGGTGACGTATGGATTAGGCTCGCCGAGTGAGAACTTGCCAGCGTACGTTGTGATGCCGCAGCCGGAGGGCACACCCGAAGGCGGCACGCCGATGTGGGGGGCGGGGTTTCTGCCGGCTGTTTATCAGGGCACGCTTTTCCGTCCGGGCGCGAATCCCATCTTGCATTTGAGGTCGCCCGAAGGGGTGACGGTGGAGCGGCAGCGGAAGACTCTCGACTTGATCCAGAAGATGAACGAGCGCGACACGCCGGAGCAGGACGAGGAGATGGCCGCGCGCATCGCGAGCTACGAGTTGGCGTTCCGCATGCAGGCGCACGCACCGGAGGCGGTCGACCTTACGAAAGAGAGCGAAGCGACGCGTAAGATGTACGGTCTCGACGAGAAGCGCACGAGTGAGTTCGGCACGCGATGCTTGCTGGCGCGGAGGCTTGTGGAGCGCGGCGTGCGGTTCGTGCAACTGTACTCGGGTGGCGGTCCGGTGAGCATTCAGTGGGATGCGCACAGCCACATTGTGGAAAACCACGAGAAGATGTGCGGTCTTACCGATCAGCCGATCGCGGCGCTGCTGCAGGATCTGAAGTCGCGCGGATTGCTCGATACGACCCTGGTGATTTGGGGCAGCGAGTTTGGGCGCCTGCCGATGTCACAGAGCGGCAACGGGCGCGACCACAATCCGCACGGATTCACGATGTGGTTCGCGGGCGGCGGGATCAAGGGCGGGCAGACGATTGGGGCAACCGATGATTTTGGGTTGCGCGCGATCGACGGGTATCACATGCGCGACTTCCACGCGACGATTTTGCAGGCGTGCGGACTGGAACAGAACCGCTTGTGGTATCTGCACAATGGGCGGCAGGAGAAGCTGACCGACTTCGGCGGCAAGGTGATCAAAGAAGTATTCGGGTGATTGTTCATGCTGGCATTGTTTCTGCTGGCGGCGACGTTCACGGGCGAGATGTGGGAGCGGGGACGTCCAGTGTATGAAAAAACACTGGAACATCCTTTTTTGAAGGGCCTCTCCGACGGCAGTCTTCCTCGCGACAAATTTCAGTTTTATCTCGAACAGGACGCGCAATACCTGCGCGTGTTCGGCCAGGCGCTCAGTGTGTTGGCATCGAAAGCGCCGCGAGAGAATTGGGCACGGACGTTGAACCGCCACGCCGTGGACGCGGTGGAGGTGGAGCGCGCATTGCATGAAACCATCCTGGGGAAATTCGGCGTCCAACCTAATCAGGCGTCGCGCGCGCGAATGGCTCCGGTGAACGTTGCCTACACGAATCATCTTCTGGTGGCCGTGGAGCGTGGGACGTTCGCCGAAGGACTTGCGGCGATGCTGCCCTGCTACTGGATTTATTGGGAAGCGGGGAAGGTGCTGGTGAAGCGTGGGTCGAAGAACCGCGAGTATCAGCAGTGGATTGACCAATACGCAAGCGAGGACTACGGTAAAAGTGTCCGAGAGGTTCTGGCGATGATGGATGCGGTCGCGCCCGAGTTGACGGCGGCGCAACGAGAGCGCTGCCTGGCGCTGTTCGAGCGCGGCGCGCGGTACGAATGGATGTTCTGGGACATGGCATGGCGAAAGGAGTCGTGGCCGCCGCAATGAAGATGTTGTGCGGAGTGGTGATGGCGCTGAGCCTGACGGCGCAGACCGAGCAAGAGGCGCCACCGAAGCTGAAGCGCGGCATTCCCAAGCAGGGCCGGAGCGAGACGAGCTCGACCGCGCAGCCCGAGATGAAGCCATCAACGGGGCCTGCTCCCGTCTACAAAGAAATCGTCACTGACGCCGAGGGGCGGGTGGTGGAAGAGAAGGCGGGACCGGCCGGGCCGAAACTCGATCCGGTGATCGAGAAGGCGCGCGAGGTAGCGTTTAACTGGATCGATTCGCTCCCGAACTTTCTCTGTCAGCAGATCACCTACCGCAATCAGAGCGACACGAAGCCGGCGGACTTCAGGATGAAGGATCGTGTGACAGCGGAACTGGCGCACGAGGGGGCGAAGGACGAGTTCCGCAATCTGGAGATCAACGGAAAGAAGCTGAAGAAGGGGTCGCCGGAGCAGTCGGGTACGTGGTCGGTGGGCGAATTTGGAGCAATGGCGGCTGACGTTCTGAATCCGGCCACGCAGACGAAGTTCGAGAAGCGAGGCTCGGAGACGGTCGGTTCGCGCATGGCCAAGTGGTACGACTACACGGTGGAGCAGCCGAACTCGCACTGGCGCGTAACGTTCGAAGGGAAGACGATTTACCCGGCGTACAAGGGCTCGATTTGGATCGACGAGGAGACGCACCGGGTGACCAGGCTGGAGATGGTGGCGCGGCAGATTCCGGAAGACTATCCGATGGATAAGGTGGAGATGATGGTGGAGAACGGGAAGGTCAAAATTGGAACGACCGATTATCTGATGCCGGTTAAGAGCGGGAGCCTGGCCTGCAAGCGAGGCACGGTGACGTGCGTGAGCAACGAAACTGAGTATCGGAACTACAGGAAGTTTTCGAGCGAATCGCAGATCATGACGACGGAGTCGACGGTGACGTTCGAGGGGACTGAGGAGGCGAAGCCGGCCGAGGAGCCAAAGGCGGGAGCGAAGTCCGGAGCGAAGAAGGGGAAGAAATAGGGAGATAGACAATCAGGTAGAGTGTTCTTCGCCCTCACTGCCAGGGATCCTGAAATGGGCTTGAAAGTTCTTGAGAATGTCATCAGTCATTCCACTTACTTCCGAGACCATCTTCATTGTGACTTGATCCGACGCACATGTGCGCTCCAAGCGATCCGCCAATTGGTGGTTAACGCCCAGCGCCTCCATAAAAACCTCCTGGACCATTTGCTCAACTTTGCGGAGAGTAACGGGGATAATCATAGGTTGCGACTCGGCTGATGGTATCTCACTAGGCAGTGCATCACGGATCCTCGATCGTCTTCCTGCTGAATGTGCCGCAGCCTCGAGGATCCGCGGAACGTAATTGCGGATCAGCGGCCAGTTGTTGGCAGAGAGCGTGATGATGGCGAGCCTGCGGCCATCGAGATTCTGTTCGTGAACAAGCGTGCTATCGCCTGTCACGAACACATCAATGCCGGATTCTTCCGCCACCCGAAGTAGCTCACCATTCGTGAGGTGGCCCCAACCCATGAATGATGCCGTGACTATCTCATGTGGGCACAGT
>DASRHX010000744.1:0-14173 GCA_035650295.1 Bryobacteraceae bacterium
CGCCGCCGCAAAAAACGAAGTGTATCGGATGAACGAGGACTCCCTCGCGGGGAGCGGCCATCACGGCCACAACGTCCACTTCCTCGCCACTTCCTACAGCTTCGAAGGCCAGTATGACAAGGCCATCGAGGCCGCTCGCAGTCTGCTCGCCTATAAGGAAACGCCGCGCGAAGCCAAGCAGGCCGACAACTACCGCACCGCCTATCGCCAGGGCTGGTTCGCTGTCCTCCGCACGCTTGTCCAGCACGAGAAGTGGGACCTCATCCTCGACGGCACATCCCTGCCCGTGCACGACAAGCCGCGCGAACGCGCTTGGCGCGCATGGGCTGTTGCCCAAGCCCACATTGCGAAAAAGGACCACGCCTCCACTCAAACCGCCGAGCGCGAAATGCGTAAGGCGGTTGAAGACCTCCGCGCCGTCTCGCGCCCCAACGCCCTCGTCCCCGTCCGCGTCGCCCATGATGAGCTTCGCGCTCAAATGAAACTCGCCGCCGGCGAAATCGACGCCGGCCTGCGCGACCTCGAGGCCGCAGCCAAGGCCGAGCGCTCCATGCGCTACAACGAGCCGCCCATGTACCCGCGCCCGGTGCTCGAAGTCCTCGGAGCTCGCGCCCTCCAACACAATCAGCCCGCACTCGCCGAACGCGCATTTCGCGAAGCGCTCGAACAATACCCTGAGAGCGCCCAAGCCAAGCGAGGCTTGCGGGCCGCGCTTGTCAAACAGGGACGTAGTACCGACGCCGGAGGGTTTTGAGCGCCGCGCCGGTACCGGTCATTGAGGTCCACGGTGCCGGTCCAGCTGGTTCCGCGGCTGCGATTTCGGCGCGCCTCGCTGGCGCTGAAGTCGATCTCTACGATCCTTCACACTTCCCACATCACAAGGTTTGCGGCGAATTCCTCTCCCCGGAGGCGATACCGATTCTCGAAGCGCTCGGCCTTGCTGGCGCATTTGAGGATCTCCATCCCGCCCGTTACTCTCACCTCGTCCTCCGATTCGGCCCTCGGATGATCCGATCCCCACTTCCCGAGCCCGCCTACGGAATCAGCCGCCATTCACTGGACCAACTCCTCCTCGATCGCGCTCTATCGCTCGGGGTCCGCCTTCACCGTGAACGTGCACCGGAGGATTCTACACTTCCCACCGTCGTTGCCCATGGCCGCCAGGGCCCCCACGCCGCATCCACTACCCTCCCACGTGGCCGCCGGCTCTTCGGCTTTAAAGCCCATTTCAATGGAAGTCCCGCCGACCCGCTCACACTATTCTTCGCTGGCCGAACTTATGTCGGCATCAATGCCGTCGAGAACGGTGTCATCAACGTCTGCGGAATCGCTCCGGAAGACGACCTCCACCGTACGGGATTCGACATCGACGCCTATCTCCAAACTCTTCCCGTCCTGGCGGCGCTCGTCAAACCTCTTTCCCGCTCAATGGCCTGGTTGAGAACTGGCCCATTCCTTTACGCCCAACGGTTCCAACCGTCCGGGGTGTGCCAGTACCCTGCTGGTGATGCACTCAGCTTTATCGATCCCTTTACAGGAAGCGGGCTGCTCTCTGCGCTGTTAACAGGACGGCTTGCGGGCCTCCACGCTGCGCATTCCGTGCCCGCCACCCGTCATCTCCAACTTTGCCGTCAAGCCCTTGGCCGGCCTTTTTTCATGGCCTCAATTGTCCGAAAAGTCCTTGCAACTCCCCTGGCTTGGCCCCTCGCAGTACGCATTCCGGCCCGCTGGCTCATACTAGGCACACGGCCTGCCGCCGTTAATTCATTCAAAATTTAAGGGGAAGTCAAAATCAAAACCGGCGGATACTCGGAGGAGGATACCCGCCGGTCGGCTCACTCACCTGGGCGAGGTAAGTGCTACCAACTGGTGATGGGAAAGTTCGGAGGGCCTTCCCACAACACCAGCACGTCTCTATAGACGTGATTTATAGCTTATACGTTACCACGGCTTTTTGCCCAGTCATAGTACTATTTTTGATTCAGAAGCAGAAAACAGTAATAGGCCATTAACAAAACTGTCGCTAGTGCTGCGACCCACAAGCCTACTGTTTGCCATAAAGGGGGGCGAACCTCTGGCGGAAGTAGCTGGTACCTAAAGAAGAGTGCACCCACCGCAATTACAGGCAGCATCATCGCTTGCGCGACGCCTCCCGCCTTCACCATGGCTACCGGTGATTGTACTAGAAGGTATAGTCCTGCTGAAACTGTCGTCAAGATCCATACAAATCGTCGCCGGTATCGTAGCCGGGCCTCATAGTCGTCTGCTTCAAATCTGCCCATCAAACGGCAGAGGTCGGAGGCCACTCTCGACTCAGCCGCCGTTGCAGCAAATATGGTCCCGTAAAGTGTTGCAATTGCACCTATATAAAACAACCAAACCGACCACCCGCCCAAAGTCTGAGTGTACATATTCGACAATACGGGAATCATGTCAGACGAAGCAGGCACCAGCCCCCGCGAATGCAGTACACCTGCCCCGAGGAGGTAAAAGGCAATCGTTGCAATGGTATAGATACACATTGAGGCTAAAATATCGGTGTTCATTACCCGGATCCAACCGAACGCCCGGTCCCGCCAGGCCGCCGCTCCGCCAGGACTCGCATCTCGAGCCCCGGTCTTCCGCGCATAACCCTTCTCCACGCACCAATAGGGATACATGAACAACTCACTCGCCCCGACACCAGTGATTCCAAAGACTGCTACGGCGGAGGTGAGCCCTCCGGGTGGTAAATCAAATGTGAAGCCTTGCTTGAGGTTTGCCCAGTGAAACCCGTCGCTTCGCAGGAGAATGAGTGCGCACAGAAATGTCAACATCGTGAACAGCCCGACCTTGATCGTCGCCAGTCCCTCGATCCGCTCGTAACCACCGCCGAGCAACAGCATCAAAGTGACAGCCAGCAGCAACACGACAAAAACGTTCACCGGAACTCCCGGCACGAGCATGTGCAGGGTCTGTGCCACCCCGCCGAACATCGCTCCAATCTGGAACCGCGTCATCGCGATCATCGCTGCCCAGCCCCATACAACCCAGTTCACACCCAGGCGCGGCCCCGGAATTCGGTTGAACCCGGCCAGTCCCGTCTGCCCTGTCGCGATAGAATAGCGTCCAATTTCAGCCTGTAGCGCGGGCTTCACAATGCAGCTCAGCAGAATGACCCACAGGCAGACGTAGCCAACCTCGGCACCGAGCGTAGTCGTCGCGATCAACTCTCCCGAACCGACAATGGATGCCGCGAGAATCATTCCCGGCCCAATCCGCCTCAGCGTTGGCCAAAACCCCCTCGGCGGTTGTTCAATATCAAGTGGGTCCAGCGCGTATAGATCTTTGTGATGTTCGGAGGCGGGCGATCCCTGGGCAGTTGCAGACACTCGTGCTAAGGTATCAGATCACGCGTGCCTTGAAGAGATCTCCCAGACTGGGCCCGCCAGAATTGCCAGCATGAATAGGCCGCCTCATTTAGCGCCGCGGCCATTCCAGCCCCTACCGCTTCTTCCCCTCGCCACCCGCCGGTACCCGCTGCATCATCGGCACGCCCTCTTTATTCGGCAGCCGCGCAACCTTTGGCCCGCTAAATCGCGCAATCGTGATCTCGGCCCGGTACAGTACCTTGCAGCCCGGCTCGATGTGCCCGCCCATTGTCTGACCTTGGTTGTTGCCCAGTGTCATGTGCAGGTGGGGCTCGCCGCCGGCGATGATTCCGCTCAAACTCAGAATCTCCAGGGGCCCCTGCCGCGTCATCATCTTGTCCTCGGGTTTCGCCGCCATGTTCGCCACTGCGTGAAACGTGCACACCTGCAGCGTGCCAGCCGCCGTCAGCACGGCCCCATCTTCAATCTTGTGCTTCTTGATCGTGTCTTGAATCGACTCGAGCAGCAGCTCGTCGCGGTCGAGCCGAAGGCGGATCACTTCCGCCACCTGCGCGCCCGTGAACACTTCGCTCGCCAACGCGGCCGGCAGCACAGCCGCCATTAGGGATACCAAACCAATTGTGGGCCTCATGGGCGCTGAGTCTATCGCAGCCGTCCGCCTTCGCGCTTCGCGAGAGTCATTGCATCGTCTCTGGACCGTCGGCCGCGAAGCGGATCAAGTCCTCGAATGGAATCAGCTCCAACGCCTTTTCGTGTGTCGCCTTGAGGAATACCGGTGCGCCGGCACCCGCATCAACGGCTTCCTTCCAGCGCCCGGCGCATACACACCAGCGGTCGCCCGGCTTCAATCCCGCGAATCCAAACCACGGGGCGGGGGTGCTCAAGTCGTTTCCCGTCGCTTGGGAGAATGCCAGGAACTCCGCCGTCACTTTCACGCATACCGTGTGCGAACCTACGTCCTCCGGACACGTACTGCACGCGCCTTCGCGAAAGAACCCCGTCACCGGATCGTTGCCGCAGATTTCCAGTGGGCCGCCCAATACGTTACGGTCCGGGTCGCGATGAATGTCGGAAGGAGACATATCTTCCAATATAGCCGTCCTCTGCCGTTCTCCGAGTGCTATCGTGGGTCGGTTGTGCGGGTTTTATTGCTGTCCTTCGTTTTCGGCTCGGTCGCAACAGCGGAATCTCCCCTTCCAATGACGCTCTGCCAGCTGATGAAGGAGCCCGCAACTTACTCCGGCAAGTTGGTTTCGATCCGAGCCGAAGTCAGCGTTGGCTTCGAACACCAGGCGATCATCGACCACTCCTGTCCCGATCAACGCGTCTGGTTCGAGCTCCCTGACGATTCCATTCACGGCTTCAATGACGCCGAGGGCGCCTGGAAGAACAACCCCTGGAACTTGAAACGGAAAGTGGAAGCCAACATCATCGGGCGTTGGCGGACAGGCGATTGCTTCGGCCACGATTGCTTCAGCAAGTCGGTGGTCCTCGTCTCGCAACTAGCCAACGTAACGTCCGTCCTCCGCCGGCAGTCCAAGCATCTGACGCGGTATGACTGCACTTTGCTGCATCGGGAGGTGAGGACTTCCTTTGAGCGTGGGCACATCGATAATCCGCTGGACGCGCCCCTAGTCCTACAGACCCTTAATGTGGTCCTCACCGACCATACAAATTTTCCCCTCAGCGCAAAATCCCGAGCCGCACTTCAGCTCGCCGATGCCCACAACAAGATTCATCGGCTCAACCAATCCAACGGTCGTAGCGTCCGACTGGATGGACTCCCGCCCGGCGCATATCCCTTCACGGCAGTCGCCCAAGGCTTCCAATCGGTGAGTGGTTGTATTGTGATCGATCCGCGAATCAAGGCCTTGACGCCGTTCCGTATCCAACTTCCGCTGGGGCTTTGACAAACTCAGTCACGCCTCGACGAAATTTATTTTCCCTGTATTCCGAACCAATTCCATTTCGTGTAGCTCCTAATCGCCCTCGCTCACATGCTATTCAATGGGCATGAAAAGTCCCCCACGCACTTGGACACCCACGAAAGAACAGCGCCTGGCCATGCGCCGGGAAGCTGCCGCGGCCGCGCACCGCCTGGCGAAGAGGAACGGCATCACGACCACGGAAGATTGCCTGAGCGACCCGGTCCTTCTCCGCAAATACATGCGCACGATCAAGGAGAAGTACAAGACCGAGACCGAACGCATCCCGCGTCTACGCTCGGTGCTGGGCACGCCGCCTGAGTTGCTCTCGCGTTAGCGCGCGCCTACATCGTGCGCGGACTGGCCATGTTATAGGCCCCGGGAGTGATCGTCGAAGGATAGCCTGAATCGCGGCTGAATCGGTACACCGGTCCTTCCCACGCCCCGAAGTCAATCGTGTTTTCGACGCTCCGGCCACGGCTATAGCTCGCCGTGCGTTCGTTGTAGAACTGCGTGTCGCGGGCCGCGATGACGTCCGCGCCGGACCACAACGCCAGCTCGCCGCATAGCCTCTGTCCATCGGCGCGCGTGCCTTCGTTTCCCGGCGCCGTATCGGCCGTCGCGCAAGCGAATACGACGATCGTTTTGATGAGCCCTTTCCATCTCGTCGTCTGGCTCACATTTCCCAGCGACAAACCTTCACGGCCCAGTTGCAGCCCGAAACCACCGCGCTCCACGCCGCACGAGCGCGCGTGCCCGGCCACTCCGCTGATGATCGACGAGATACTCCGGTTGGCGTTCACCAAATATACAAAGTTGTAGTTCAGCGGCGTGCGTCCTTCCAACCGCGTATCGTGCAAGATCATCGTCCGGCCCATGGGTCCATGACTCCTGGGCAAATACGCGACGGCAAGGTCCGCTTGGGATCAACGCAAATAGAAAATGCTGTAGCGCGGCAACGCCGTTCGTTCGAAAACCCAGCGGTCCAGGAATTGCCTCTCCAGCCGCGCTAACTGGTCCGTCGTGAACTTCGACCGGTACGGCCGCAGTTCGCTCTCCATCGCCGCCCGCGCCTGAAACAAATCCTCATCGCTCATCCGCGCGCGCGCTATCGCCAGCGCCTTCTCTTCGAGCGCCGTCAACCGTTGCTCGAGCACTTCAAGCTTCGTATAGAAGGCAGCGGCCTCCGCGCCAATGGCATCGAGCACGTCGGCCACTCCTTCGAACTCCACGGCGCCTGCCGCTCTCGTTTCCACCGACACTCTCGTAAGATGCGCCTGCAGCGACTCGAGCGAAAACGGAGCTTCCATGCCTGCCGGCGTCCGGCCGCCCACCGATGCTTCGCCGATCGCCGCAAACTCTTCCGCCACCGCTTGCGCGCACCACGCCAGCCCGTTCACCTGCCGCTGCGTCTTCTGTTTCTTCGCGCGCCACTTCTCAAACGCACGATCGATGCCGCGCAGCACGGCCTCCAGCGGTATCCCGGCGTTCTTCCATGTTTCGATCAGCGCCCAGTCGAGCGGCGATAGCAGGAACAGCCCGGTTCCCCGCGCCCTTTGGAAGTGTTCCTCCACCTCGGTGAAGTAGTTGAAGTAGTTGGCGTGAAATTCTTTGGCAGATTCCGTCAACGCGTGCGCTCCCAAATGAGCCGCAACCCTTCGAGTGTCAGATCCTCATCGGCCTCGGTCAGATAACGTGAACCGGTCGTGATCAGCCGTGCCTGCCCACCCGTCGCTACGGCCTTCGCGTTGCCGCCCATGTCGGCCATCAGGCGCTGGAGAATCCCATCGATCATCCCCAACGCGCCATAATACAAACCGCTTTGAATGCTGCCCACTGTATTCTTGCCGATCAGCTGTTCCGGTTCGCGGAAGTCGACCTTCGGCAGCTTAGCCGTGCGCGTGAACAGCGCGTCAATGGAGATGCCAATGCCCGCGCAAATGATGCCGCCCAGATATTCCGCTTTCGCCGACACGCAATCGAACGTGATCGCCGTTCCCAGGTCCACCACCACGCAAGGGCCGCCATACTTCGCAAACGCCGCTACGCTGTTCACAATACGATCGGCGCCGACCTCGCGCGGATTGTCGTAGAGAATCCTCAGCCCTGTGTCCATGTCGGACGTCACGAATCTTGGCTCACGATGGAAGTACCGCTGCGACATCGCCGCCAGCGTCGGGTTCAACGGTGGCACGACGCTCGACACGATCACCGCTTCCACTTCGTTCAACTCCAACCCGTCCAGCGAAAACAGATTACGAAGCAGGATGCCCCACTCATCTTCGGTTTGTTCGTGCACCGTCCGCAGCCGCCAGCGGTGCGTCAACTTCGCTCCTTCGAAGACACCAATCGTGATGTTCGTGTTGCCTGCATCCAGCGCGAGAAGCATGTGGTTAGAGAGGGCGCACACCGCCAGCCAGAATCGTAACAAGCTCGCCCGCATCCGTGCGCAGACGCAGAAAGCCACGTTCGTCCAAGCCCGCCGTTGTGCCCGTCACGGCGCGATTGTCCAGGTCCACCGTCACGCGGCGCCCACCGACATACGACGATGCCTGCGTGAAGGCGTCGAGGATACCTAACGGGCCTTCACTCGCCAGCAACTGCGCATGCCGTTCCACACTCTCTAACACGCGCACCAGCAGCGGCTCTCGTGACAATTCCCGCTTGCCCGCCAGCCGTAGCGATGTCGCCAGTCCGGCGATGTCTTCGGGGAACCGCGTGTGATTGACGTTGATGCCAATGCCCACCAGCACGGCCCCAGAATCGTAGGTCAGTAAGATTCCGGCGACTTTCTTCCCGTTGATCAATAGATCATTCGGCCACTTCAAGTCCACGTGCACACCGACGATCGATTCCACCGCTTCCTTTACCGCGAGGCCAGTCGCCAAGGTCAGCAAGGGTAGGGAATCGCCGCGCACCCCCGGCCTGAGGATGAGCGTCATGTACAACCCAATCGCGGGTTCCGAATACCAACTATGCCCGGCTCGGCCTTTGCCCGCCGTCTGTTCTTCGGCAACTACCACTGTGCCCGCCGGCGCCCCCGCGGCACTCAGTTTCGCCGCCACCGTCATCGTTGAATCGGTCACTGCCAGGCAGTGCAACTCGCGCTCCGGCATCCGCCGCTTCAGCCAGTCCAAATCCAACGGCGACCCAGGTGTCATGCGAACTCGATCCGGAAGTTCAAATCCACTGCCGGCGCTGAATGCGTAATCGCGCCTGACGACACAAAGTCGGCGCCCGCTTCCGCGTAGGCCCGTACCGTCTCTATCGTGATGCCGCCGGAAAGCTCCACCGTCGCCCGTCCATCAATGTAGGCGATCCACTCGCGCGCTTCCTGAGGTGTCAGGTTGTCTAGCAGGAGCCTCTTCGCCCCTGCCTGTAACGCCTCATCCAACTCTTCCATCGTGCGCACTTCGCACTCGACTTCGCGTCCTGTCGCCAATGCCCTGCGCACCGCTTCCGTTACCGAACCGCACGCGGTAATGTGATTGTTCTTGATCAGAATCGCATCGAACAATCCCATCCTGTGATTAGTCACGCCGCCCGCCGCTGCCGCCAACTTCTCCACGCGCCGCAATCCCGGTGTCGTCTTCCTGGTATCGAGCACTTTGCATTTCGTGCCGGCCGTCTCGGCTACGTACCGCGATGCGAGCGTCGCCACGCCTGACAGCCGTTGCATAAAGTTCAAGGCGACTCGTTCACATCTCAATAGTGTGCGGGCCAGCCCTCTCACCTCGGCCACTGCCTCGCCGCTGTGGCACCGGTCACCGCTGGCCTTCAAGATTGCCAACGCTCCGCAGCCGCCCTGTTCGGCGTAGATCAGCGGTAAAAGCTCCACGCCCGCCAGGACGATTCGATGCCGCGCATAGAACCGCCCATGCGCGTGGCGATCCGCATCGATGGTCGACTCGCTCGTCAAGTCGCCCGTGCCAATGTCTTCGGCCAATGCGCGCCGCACTAAATCGACAATCTCCGGATGCGTCCAGTCGCCGGTCGTCACAACGACGCGACCGCCGCGCGCTTCGCCTCCAACTCCGACTCGTATTTCTCCAGCTTTTCCTTGATCGAAGCGACAATGTGCTCCGGCGCGCGAGCCAGGAACCTCTCATCGGTGAGCTGGCGATTCGAGTTGGCGATGTTCTTCTCCAACTGCTCGATCTCCTTCGCCAGACGCTTCCTGCTCGCCTCGGCATCGGACTCGCTCATCTCGAACACCAGATCGAATGCGTTCTTCGGCGCGCCCTCCTCTACCGCGAGGTTCAGGCCCGCCAGTTTCTCGATTGGCTCGCGAAATCCGGACGCTACTTTCATAACTTCCGTCGTACAGACAAGCTTGGCTACTATCTTCGCCTTGGGATCGATCTTCGAATCCGCGCGATAGGTACGCGCCGCGGTAATAATCTCCTGCAGCAGTGCCATCTGCTGCTCGGCCTCGGCATCGTGCGCCGCCGGGCGATATTGCGGATACGCGGCTACAGTGACGGATTTCGGCAGCCCGGGTGCGCCATTTGCCAACCTCTGCCACAGCTCTTCGGTAAGGAACGGCATCGCAGGAGAAAGAAGTCGTAGCGCCGCCTCAAACGTATTCAGAAGGTTGCGCCAATTGTTGTCTAGCCCCGAACCTTCGGTGAAGCGCAGCTTCTTCAGTTCGATGTACCAGTCGCAGAACTCGCCCCAGAAGAAGTGCCACATCGTCTGCGCCGCTTCGTGAAAACGGTTCGCCTCCAAGGCGCGGTTGCACGTCCCGGCCGCGGCGTTCAGCCGCGAAGCGATCCACCTGTCCTCGAGCGATTCGAGAGTGCCCGCTTCGGGTATGCAAGGCTCCACGCCCGCGCGCTCCATGTTCATGAACAGAAACCGCGCCGCATTCCAGATCTTGTTGCCGAACGCACGCGACGCGGGAACCTTGTCTTCGGTCCATGAAATGTCGGTTCCCGGCGCGGCCGCCGTCAGCAGCGCCATGCGCACGGCGTCGGTTCCGTACTTCTCCGTGATGTCGAGCGGGTCCACCGTATTGCCGCGCGTCTTGGACATCTTCTTGCCTTGCGCATCGCGCACAATGCCGTGGATGTAGACTTGCCGGAACGGCACTTTGCCCATGAATTCCAGCCCGAACATCATCATCCGCGCGCACCAGAAGAATAGAATCTCGTAGCCCATAATCATGAGCGACGTTGGATAGAACGTCTTCAGATCTTGCGTCTGTTCCGGCCAACCCATCGTCGAAAACGGCCACAACCCGGAGCTGAACCATGTGTCGAGCACGTCGGTTTCCTGATGCAGCGTCGTGTAGCTGCACTCGGCGCAATGCTCCGGCTCGTGCCGCGCCACCATCATGTGCCCGCACTCGTCGCAATACCACGCGGGAATGCGATGTCCCCACCACAACTGCCGCGACACGCACCAGTCGCGAATGTTGCGCATCCAATGAAAGTAAGTCGTGCGCCACTGCTCGGGTTCGATCGTCGTGCGGCCGTCTTCCACCGCTGCCATGGCTTTCTCGGCCAGTGGTTTCATCGACACAAACCATTGCTTCGAAACCAGTGGTTCCAGCACCGTCAGGCAACGTTGGCACTTTGTCAAACTCAGCGAGTGCGGTTCAATCCCCGCCAGCAATCCCGCCGTTTCCAGATCGGCGACAACTTTTTTTCGCGCCTCGAATCGATCAAGCCCCGCATACTTGCCCGCCTCGGCTGTCATCTTTGCCGTTTCGCCGATTACCTTCACATGGGGAAGGTCGTGCCGTTTACCCGCTTCAAAGTCGTTGGGATCGTGCGCCGGCGTTACTTTCACTACGCCCGTCCCAAACTCCGGATCGGCCAGCTCGTCCAAAATGATCGGAATCTTGCGATTCATCAAGGGCAGCCGTACGCTGAACCCGTGCAGGTGCAAGTAGCGCTGGTCTTCCTTGTTAATCGCAACGGCCGTGTCGCCGAGCATCGTCTCCGGCCGCGTCGTCGCCACCACCAGATACTCGCCCGTCTCGGCGCCCAGCGCATCGATCACCGGATACTTGATGTGCCACAGCGATCCCTGCGTCTCTTCATGCGTCACTTCCAGATCGCTCAGGGCCGTGTTGCAATGCGGGCACCAGTTCACCATGTACTCGCCGCGATAAACGAGCCCACGCTCCCACAACCCGACGAACACTTCGCGCACCGCGCGCGACAAGCCCTCGTCCATCGTGAACCGCTCGCGCGTCCAATCGCAGCTCGCGCCCGTGCGCTTCATCTGCTCGACGATGCGGCTGCCGTAAACTGCCTTCCACTCCCAGACCTTTTCTTCAAACTTCTCGCGGCCGATCGCCAGTCGTGAAATTCCCTGCTTGGTTAGTTCGCGGTCGACCACCATCTGCGTGGCGATGCCCGCGTGATCGGTGCCCGGCAGCCATAGGGTGTTGTAGCCCGACATGCGCTTCCACCGCACCACCATGTCGATCATGGTGTGTTCGAGCATGTGGCCCATGTGCAGCGATCCCGTCACATTCGGCGGAGGAATCACCAGGCTGAACATTGGCTTGGTGCTCATGTTGTCGGCGGCGTAAAGCTTTTCGTCCAGCCACCATTGCGCCCAACGCGGCTCAAACCGCTGGGGTTCATACACTTTTTCCAATTGCATGGGAAACTTCAGTTTAACAGGGACCCTGCGTTGCCTATCGCTTAAGCCCGCTTTTTTCGGTACTCGCCTCCCGATCCAAAAGCGTCTATTATGTCGCGTAGGTACTCAGATGATGCGACACACCGCCTTCCTCTCACTGGCCGCTCTCGCTGTAATGGCCCTGCCCGCCTTCGCGCAGCGCGGGGAACCGTTCCGCGCGCAAGTGCGCGGTTCGGGCGACTCCGGTAAATGCACAATTGAAGTGCGCGTCGATGATGTCGCCGAAGTGGAAGTACGCGGCGATACCGGTTTCCTGCGGACGCTGCAGGGCCAACCGGCCAGTTGGGTCCGCTTCGTCTGCAATGCGCCCTTCCCCACAGGCGGCATGCAGGAGTTCAGGTTCAGGGGCATCGACGGCCGCGGCCGTGTGGAACTTCGCCGTGATCCCCGCGAAAATCGCGGCGCCGCGGTCATATACATCGTCGACAACAAGGGCGGCACGGAAGGCTACACCTTCGACCTCGAATGGAAAGGCGGCTATCTCGGCAGCGGCGGTGGTGGCGGCAATCGTCCCAATCGCCCCGGTAATAGCGGCAGCGGCGGCTTCTTCGGCGGCAACAGCGGCAGCAGCAGCGGCACGGGCGGCTTCTTCGGTGGCGACTCCCAATCCAACTCCGTTCGCGCCTGCCAGGACGCCATCGCCGAGCGCCTCCGCCGCGACAACTACTCCAATCCCAACTTCGGCTCGGCCGCCCTTTCCGACCGCCCCGGCAAGCGCGACTGGATTGCCGGTGAAGGCCGCGCCCGCCGTTCCGGTTCCAACGTCGACTTCGAATACGCCTGTCGTATGGACCTCGATCGCGCCCAAGTTCGGGAAGTAGATCTGCGCATGCGCTAATCGTGCGCGGATTTCGCTGCGCTCCCAGGCTCAAACGCTACAATTGCAACTGGCGTGCAAATCACGATCTCCAAGGAAAACTACCTCAAGACGATCGCCGAGGCCGAAAGCGAAGGCGAGACGGTCATTGCCGCCACTCTCGCCCGCTGGCTCAATGTCTCGCCGCCCGCCGTGACCAAGGCCCTCAACCGTCTTAAGAAGGACAACTTGGTTGAAGTGAAGAAGGACGGCCAGGTGAAGCTGACCGCCGAGGGCCGCGAAATCGCCAACGGCATCCTGAATCGCCATCACTTGATCGAGCGCATGCTTACCGAAATTTTCGGCATGGAGTGGTTCAAGGTACACGACGAAGCCGAGCGCCTCGAACACGCGGTCAGCCCCGACTTCGAAAAGTTGCTCACCCAGAAACTTGGTACCGGCCAGCCCTGCCCTCATGGCAATCAGACTGGAATGGATACGGCTGAAATTCGCCGCGAGCGTGGTTGGTCTACTCTCGCCGACGCTCACCCCGCCGCGCCCCTTCAAGTCGTCAGTGTCTTCGAACGCGATCGCCAGTTGCTCGAATTCCTCAACGGCATGCACATCCACCCCGGCGCGCGCCTGGAAGTCCTCGCGCATAATTACGACGACACGCTGACGCTTCGCATCAACGGCCAACCCGTCCACCTCGGCCTCGCCGCCGCCCGCAAAGTCTGGGTGGCAGTAGCCTAGCCGCCGAGCGGCCGCCCAATCTCCCAGTGCAGTCCGAACGGGTCCGCTAGGCGTCCCAGCCGCCAGCCATACGCTTCGCCAACCGGAAACACCTCAACGGCCCCCGCCGCCAGTGCCCGGCTGAACATCGCATCAGGATCGGCCACTGTCAGGATCATCCGCACTGTCCCGCAGCCAACGCTCTCCGCGCCTTCACCACCAGACCCAGTGCTCACCCAAAATTCCGCGCTCTCCACCGAGAGCTTTACCACCACGCCCCCGCCCGGATCTTCCAGGCGATAGCCCTCCCTCGCGCCGAACGCTGCCTTGTAGAACTCCACGGCCCGTGCCCCGTCGCGCATCGTCAACCACGGCGCGAGCGAAGTCCGGAGTCGAGTGCCTTCAGTTTGATCCATAGCCTCTCAATCGTAGCGAAGAGCTGCCACCACGTAGCCCTTGCGTTCTCCCTTTTTGAAACCAAAGCGCTAGTTGGCCGATCCCACTAGGAGTGTTACCCTCGTGGAAGTGGCACTCCCGCGCCTGCCCGCGGGAGAAATCTATGTTCATCAGTCGGAGATTGTCCAACATGTCCAGTGCCGTTCGCGCCGCGTCTCACGTTGCAGGCTGCCTCGCCGCCGCCACTCTTCTTCACGGCCAAATCCCTCTGAACCTCAGCCCGTCCCGTGTCGTGG
>DASRHX010000745.1:0-4349 GCA_035650295.1 Bryobacteraceae bacterium
GGACCATCCAGGAGCCGTCGGCGAGCTGCGTGCGCAACAGGAATGCCATTGCATGTTGATAGGCCTTGTCCGCCGCGGGCATTCCCGCTTCGTGTAGAGCCACCATCGCCTGGCCTGTGGAATAGGCATCGCTCTCCAGGCCGGCAAGTTGTGCCCATCCGCCGTCGGGACGTTGTTGAGCGAGCACCTCGGCGGTTGCCTGCCCGATGTCGCTGGCCTCCGCTTTGGACCACACAAGGCCGAGCAACTTCATCGCTCTGTCTTCCTGTGTCGCCGGCCGCGCTTGCATCAGCCATTGGCGCGCACGAGCGACCTTGTCTTCGGAGTCTCGTTCATAGAGCCGCAGTGCGCGAATGCTGAGCGCGGTCGAGGTGAATGCGCTCGCCTCCAGTGGCGGACGCGCGGGCAACACCGCAAAGCTGCCATCGGGCAGTTGGGTGCGAGAGATGGCGAGGGTCATCGCGCTAGTGATCTCGTCGGCAGCATAACCTTCGGCAGCCATCCCAAGCAGGGAGTAGCTGACGCTGATACCTGGGTTGGGAAGATTGATGGTTCCCTTCTCCATTTGCTCGCGGATCGGCTTAAACATGGCGACTACCGCCTTCAATTGCTGCTCGGACGCGGCCGCATCCACACGGAAACCATGCTGGCGAGCGGCGGCGTATGCCATTTGCGGCAGTGATTGATGGTGGCAGGATACGCAGCCGGACACTTTGACAAACTCCGGCCCGCTCTTCTGCAGCAGCGCGACTGCATTTTCCACGGATCTGTGGACAGCACTCGACTGAGAGGCTCCGGCCGCCTGGAGGCGTCCGGCCATGGCCATGTCTCCGCGGCGAATGGACCAGGTCAGCGCCGATTCGCCCAGTTTGTTCTGGACGTTGGGATCCGCACCTCGGCGGAGCAGCTCATCGACGAGAGCCGCATTCGGCGACTCACCTCCCACGGCCCACATCAGCACGGTGGACCCATTGCGGTCGGCTGCCTTCGGGTCAGCGCCGCGGTCCAGCATCGCACGGATCATGGGCTGGTTCGAGTTGATGATGGCCAATGTAAGCGCGGGAAATCCGAAGAAGCGCCCCTCGTTCGGATCCGCGCCTTCGTCGAGCAGCTTCTTTACTGCTTGCGCATCGTTCTTCAGCACGGCGCCAAAGAGCTGCGTGGGCGGTTTGAAATCGGGGATCTGGGCTGGTAAGATAACGGCTGTAAATAGGGCTAGGAACGCGATGCGGTGCATGTTAACTCCACGTCCTTCATACGCGCGGTCCGCATCGCGAAGAGGCTCAGTACCAGTTCACTTTTTTCTCACCATGGACGACCCGTCAATCAATTGCCCTTTTTCTTGATCTCGCCGAAGGGAGTGTCGAGGGTGCCGTCGTTGTTGATATCGATGGGCATGTCCTTGCTGGCCGGTTCGCCTGGCTTATGCAAGTAGATTTTGCCGCCGCCCATCCAACACTCGACCTCCTCTCCCCCGCCGGCGGGACTGGCGAGAAGCGCCTTGCCGGAGCGGAAGACGATGGTCGCATTGCCGAAGCCGGCCGAGTTCGAGTAGCGGCCTTCGATCTTGCCGGCGCAACTGACGAGTCCCGCTTTCGGGGGAGTGCCGGGCTTGGGACCAGAGGCAGCGGGCGGCGCGGTGTTGAGCCTCATGTTGGCGGCTTTTGCCCAAACGGTGCGATTGCCCGATAGCTGCACCTGATATTCCTGCCCAAGCTCCGTAATGATGCGGCCATCCACCCACTGGCCGTCCATGTTCACTTGCACGCGATCGCCGAGGGCGTACACGCCACGGGCTCGGTCCTCCGCATTGGGCGCGCCGATACGGCGCACTTCGTCGGGATAGGTCTTCCAAGCCATGGGCCCTCCCTGGAATTGCACCTGATAGTTGTTCCCATTCACCTGGCGGACCTGGGCATCAACCCATCCGAAAGCACTGGAGACCTGAACGGTGTCGCCCACCTTGAAGCCGCCAGCTCCAGTTTGATTTTTTGCCGTGGCCATCGCCGCCTGCGCAGCTTTGGCTTGGGCTTGCACGTCCGCTGCGGTCTGAACGTGACATTGGGGAAGCAGGGTGAGCACCTGTTGGCGTGTCGATTGTCCACGCTGGTGCGGTTGTCCAAGGAGAAAGGACTGAACCACGCATTGATCGGCGGCACCCGCGCCCGCGCAGGAAAGAACCTTGAAGCTCATACCGGCGGCGCACTGGTACATCGTCTCCATTTGAAACGGCTGTGCCTGCGCGGCTTGCGGCGGCGCGGCAGGAGCAGTTGCCTGCTGGGGCGCTGCCGGCGCTGTTGGACGCGGGGCCGCCTGCGTGACCTGCGGCGCCGTCCCATCGGCTGGCTGGACGGATACATTGTCGATCACGGCGCCCCAACCCGAATTAGGCGGAGAGGATGTGCTGCGAAACTCGACCGTCGTCGTGGCAGCGTTGGCGGTGAAAGTCCAATTCTGGCGCGCCCACCCCATGTTGCGTTCGTCTTTGCCGGTGGTGGCGAACTGGAAGCCGGCAGATTGGCCGGCTGCGAGCACGCGCATCGTCTTTACCGGAGCGCCGCTGAACGGATTGCCAGCTAGATCGAACGTCACCAGATAGCTCTTGCCAGGTGTTGTGGCGAAGGTCTGAGCGACGCCTCCGATTGCGTAAGGCGGCGTCGTTTGGCTGCCGGCGCTGCCGTCCAGGTCGATGGAGTGCACGCCATGGGAACCAGGCCAAAGGCCGTTGATGTAGTCGACACCTTCACCAGTGACCACCCAACCGTTGATTGTGGTCACGCCCGCGGCGAGGTTGACAAAAGCTTTGGAGGCAGGGCCCTGCTCGAAACTGCCATTCACGATGAGATTGTTTGTTTGTTGCGCGCGCGCGGCAACAAAACCGAGCAACGTGGCAGAGGCCAGTAGTCGAACGTACATGGACTTCCCTCCTGCGATATGGGATGACTATACACCTTAGGTGCAAAAAAGTAGTAGTCTCTACCGAAGGAACCTTTATGAAAATTCTTCTACTCACACTCAGCGTAGCGACGATGTTCGGCCAGCAGGCTCAGCAAAAGCAGGCGCGGGCGCCGATGACCTTTTTCATTACCAGCGAGGGCATTGGCAAGGGTGCTGACCTTGGCGGACTCGCCGGGGCGGATGCGCATTGCCAGAAATTGGCGGCGGCAGCCGGTGCGGGCGACAAGACGTGGCGCGCGTATTTGAGCACGGCGGCCGAGGGTGGAAAACCGGCGGTGAACGCGCGGGACCGCATCGGCAACGGCCCGTGGCACGGGGCAACCGGAGCGCTCGTGGCGCGCGATCAGGCGCACCTGCACGGCGACACGATCGAGCTGGCGCGGCTTGGAAATCTGGTCACGAAGAATAACGCGCGGAACGAGAAGGGCGAACTGGTGAACGGTGTAGGCGACACGCCGAATAAGCATGACATCCTCACCGGCACGCAGCCCGATGGCCGCGCCTATACCGATGGCGCCGACCACACCTGCAAGAACTGGACGAGCGGCGGCGAGGGTACGGCGCAGTTGGGTCATCACGACCGCAACGGTGGCGGCATCTCCTGGAACTCGACGCATCCCTCGCGCGGCTGCAGCCAGGAGAACCTGGTGGCGACTGGCGGAGCGGGCTTGTTCTACTGCTTCGTGCCCACTGGGCAGTAGTTCCGCGCGTAGGGCAGTGGAGGTTGGAACTCGACGCGTCGTGCCTGCGACCGGAGCAGGATCAGCAGGTAGGGGTAGCTGAGCGCTTCGGTGACAAGCGCGCCGCGGGCAGGCGGAACAAGCCGGTGGTGGATGACGAGCTTTTCGGGCTCCGAAGGGAGCCGATTGCAAGACGGCGCGGGTGACCCGGAGCGAGTAGCCACCGGTGGGCTGTTCGCCGCTAAAGAGCGCCACTACGAGCGAGGTTTGGAAATCGACCGCAGGGGGAGCGCCCTGGTATTCCAGACGCTCGCGTATCCACGGATAGAGTGGCTATAGACATGGTCGGCCTTGAAGCCGCCGCGCCGTTCGAGGGCCTGGACAGCAGCTACCACGCCACGGTTCAAGTATCCCCAGGCCTGGGGATCGGCAGCCATACGCTCTTCAGCCACGAACGAGCCCGCAAAGTCTTCCAAACGCGCGTTTTCAGGACCATGAGTAGCATTTTGACTGCACATGGTAAATAGAACCAGACTCCTAGTTCTGATTACAGAATGAGAGGGCAGTGCGCCTTACGGCTTGGGCGCGCCAGTAGGTTTCGGCGTGGCCGGCTTAGGGGCGGCTGGCGTCGCGGCGGGCTTGGGAGCCGGGGGCAACGTGGAGGGCGAGTTCTTGTCGTAGAGCTCGACGATCTCCTTGGTAATCTCGACG
>DASRHX010000746.1:0-5260 GCA_035650295.1 Bryobacteraceae bacterium
GTTGCGCAGAGTGAGACGTAATGTTTGCCAGACACACGCGGCTGCCGAGGGGATTTGGTATTCGCCTGGTCCGAGACTTCGCGAGCCCCTGCGAAATATTTGCAGAATTTCAGAAACAGGTGTGGGTAGTCTGTCGATCGGGTCCGTACGAGGAGACCTAACCCTCCCCAGCGAGCGGGGTGGGCAGCGTTCGGCTGTTCGTTAGTAGCGGCTGCTGTGATTCAAGGATAAACCTCCGCGACGCGGACGGAAGGTGCACGTCAGCAGTCGATTTGTTGTGATTACCTGCGGATCAGCGCGCACTAACAGCGCGAAGAACCACGCGCATCCGAATACGTTCTTCCGTGCCTAGCGGCATACCCGTCACCGACGGTAATCGGACTTTTGCAGTCCCCATGCGTTTGCACCGTCCGCATATAGCTGCCGATTTTGCTTAGCGCGCACACGACAATTAGCGCGTGCTTCGTTATGGGCGTGATCTCGGCTGTGATGCGCAGATCACCAGTCTGCGGCGTTGACATGTGCACAACAAACGCCGTCGCCTCATAGGAACGACGGTCGTGCTGTGATGTACGGCCACAGATGCTTTTGCCGTCGCTTCTGCCGCAGTTCTTCGCTGCCGCCGCCGGAGCGCGCATCAGGTCAGCGCGAAAGCGCCAGCGGATATTCGCTCAACGTACGCGGTTTGCAGGACTGATCGCGACCCGGCGAGAGATGTTCGTGAACATCAGCGAGAGTTCGGCGGTAAGCAGGTATAGCTGTCAGCCTGATCGGGCGACCCGAAGCCTCGGTAAGTCGCCACAGCGGGGTATGCGCAGAGAGGCCGCGTCCGTGTCACCTTGTCGCCCTGTATGCAAGACGCGACGACGTTGTCTGGAGCGGTCCCACCTTCGACCCATTGTATGAGTGTTGAGAGCCGAGCGAAGGAGTCGCACCCCGGCCCTCCTCCGCAGTGAAACACTCCGGGAATCATGTACAGACGGAAGAAATCGCCGGTGGATGATCCCATCCGGCCGCGCACCGCCTGGTAGTACTCCACGACCCGCGCCGGGTTCACCAACGGGTCGGCCCAGCCGAACCACACGATCAGCTTGCCGCCCCGTTTCCGGAAGGCGGCAAGGTCAGGATCTGTGGCGTTGAGACTTCGCCGCAAAGCGTCGAGACCCGGCAACGGACGACTGAGGTCAACATCCTTCAGCTCCAGGTTCGATGCCGTCCCTTTAAACACGAGGTAGCGAAGGAACGATTGCACATATCGAGAGATGCTGGTTTCAGCCGCGTCGGTCAACATAGTATCGAGCCATCCGCTCCGCCCGTTACGCCCCGCGATCTCGCCTCCAATCGGCCAGCCGGGGTAGATCCTCTTCCCGTTGAAGGTCAAGTCTTCGTAGATCGAGTTCAGCGTTCGGATTTCGGGCTCTGTGAAACAATCAAGCTCCGGGGAGTTCGTGCATCTGGGCAGGTCGCGAGTTGCATCGAAACGACAGCCCAGCGGATCCGAAATGAGCCCATCGCGGATGCCATCCAAGTGATCGCATAGCGCGTAGATGCGGCGTGCAAGGAGGTTCAGCTTCTCAGTCCTAACCGGTTCCGACATAGTGGCTTTCACGATTGCGGCACGCTTGAGGTTATCTCCTATTTCGTCGAGGGACGGCGCTCCTGCGATGATTCCGTCAAAATCGTCGGGAAAGCGCTGCGCGGCTATCAGCCCCTGTCTTCCGCCCGTTGAGCAGCCCTGGAAGTAAGCGCGCTGCGGTTTCTCGCCGTAGTACGCCTGCGCGATTTTTTTCGCAACTACGACTGTCAGATGCACTGCGCGAAATGCAAAGTCTTCCAGCTTTTGCGAGTCAACGGCGAAACCGGCCAGCGGCTCGCGTTCTGCATCGTGTCCTGTATTCGTCTGTGTCACCACGAATCCCAAACCGAGCGCCTGATTCCGCGCGGCCATACGCGGCGGGGCATCAAGCTTGTCTCCGGCGTATCCGCCGTTACCGAACATAAAGAGACGGCGATTCCAGCGTTCCGGCAGAGCAACTTCGGACAGGATTTCAGGGCGAATGCGGATCACTACTCTGCAAATTGCGGGCCTTGAGTTTGTTGCGAGCTGCGGTTCAGCCGTCAGGATCGTCATGCCGCTGTGTCGAAATAAGCTGAGGGATGAACAACTGCTGACGGGGTAGCGCGGCTGTTCATGGGCCGGAGGCTCCCATCCATGCAACGCTTGCAAGTACTGCGCGCCCGCAAATACCGGGCACAGAAGCGTTCCCAGGGCAAACAGACGAACAACCGGGCCGGCGGCGGCCCTCGCAGGCTGCGGCTGCGAGGATCGGCGGAATCCGTCACCGTCTTCCAAATATGCTCTCCCAGAAGTCGATCATCTCCGTATGAAGACCTCTTCCTGGTTTGATCGAATTGCCGAACTCAAGATGAGCATCGTTCGCTGCCTTGTACCGATCCCACCTCGGCAGCGTTCCGCCATTAGGGTCACCCGTTGCGGCGAACCTTACGAAAGCATCCATCATCTCCTCGGAAAGCCGCACGTCCGCCGGCTCGACAGTGCCAGCCGGTATTCCAAAATGGGGCAGATGAAGATTGCCGAACAGATACGGTACCTGGTCAGTGTGGGTGGCTGCCTTGCGCGGGCCGCGCGCGCGGGTGAAGTGGTACCGGTAGACCGGCGCCCAAGGGGACATTGCGCCGGCCATCGCTCCCGCAGGGTACACAAATTCCGTGTCACCGAGGAGCCGCCGAAATGACTCATGAGCCTCCTCGTCGTTTGAGGCCGGGTAACGATCGAGCACTCTGTCCTGCTTGTCACCAAACCAGCGCTCGACGTAGGCGCGGTAGGAGGCCAGCGTAATCGGGGCATGGTTTCGGAAGAACAATTCGATCTCGTCTTCGTTGTTTCCTACGATCAGAGGAACCGCGTTGACCTTGCCGCGACGGTACAGGGACACATCTTCTTTGGGTATCACCCAACCGTCAACGATTGCCCAGAAGATCGCCGGATCATCAGTTGGACCAGCGGGTGCGCGTTTCAGCCGCCGTACCAGATCCATCGCGTGCATCGCCCGCAGGGCGGCAAGGTCCTTCCCCCAGAATTCACCGAGTTTCTCAGCTTCGCTCAAGCTTCGCAATGGCCGGAATTCCCGGCCAGGACTCTGAGCGCTTGCACGGTGAAAAAGACCTCTGGCCAGTGGCGACAGAATGAGTCTGCCAACAGCAGAACCGCCGGCCGAAGTTCCGAAGATCGTCACGCGAGCGGGGTCCCCGCCGAACGCCTCAATGTTCGCTTTCACCCACTTGAGGGCCGCGATCTGATCGAGGAGGCCGTAGTTTCCCGACGAGTGGTTACGCGATTCGGCGGTCAGAGCGGGATGCGCGAGGAAGCCGAAAACGTTTACGCGGTAATTCATAGTCACGAGAACGATGCCCCGCCTGGGGAGAGGCTCACTAGGGTACTGATCCGCAACGCCTGACCCAGCCGCGAAGCCGCCACCGTGAATCCAAACCATTACAGGCAGCTTGTCTTTGGGACTGCGCGCCGGAGTCAGCACGTTTAGGAAGAGGCAATCCTCACTCTGCGGCCGTGCTCTCGAAGCCTCGCTCTGCATGCAGTCGTTCCCGTATTCAGTGGCCGCCCGAACACCGGTCCACGGTTTCGGTGGCTGTGGCGGACGCCACCGCAGGTCGCCGACTGGGGGTGCGGCATAAGGAATGCCCTTGTACTGCCGGAAGTCCATGCCGGCGCCAGAGACGAGGCCGTAAGTCGTCCGTATCGGATCGGAAAGCGCAACCGCGCAGGATCCTGCCGCAAGCCATGCAGCCGCAATGAAGCTTCTCATCAGCGATGCTCCTCAAAGTATCTCAAGGACGTGACTGGCGCGGGACGCCTTGTTGGACCTTGGAGGCTCCGCATTATACAACGTCGGTAAGTAGATATCGACAACGCCGGCAGAGGCTGCCGCGTACGCCCGGGACACTCAGACGCCTACTCTGCTGGCCGCGAGTGGTGATTGAGAGACTTAAGCCAATTTACGCGGTGATTCGGTCCCGCTCGGGAAACGGGCAATATCGGAGTTTGGCCGCTGCCGTCAGTCTCAGGGTTCCCTCATTGCGACATAGGCGCTATATGCAACCTGTCCGCAGCGGCGATCAATCACGCTTGTAGTCCTGATCGCGCCTGCACGGTCTCGCGCACACGCACCTAAACTTTGCTCGCCGCCCAGCGCTGCCAGGAGGATGCGATACGTGCCCGTTCACCACTCAACCGTAGGAGAAGGGATCGCTGCACGGCGCGCCACGATTGCACACGGGGCGCTAACTTGGATGAAATTGCCCGCCGAAAAAATTTAGAAATTTTGGAAAACATGAATGGGTAGTCTGTGAGGCGGGTCCGTATGGAGAGACCCACCCCCTCCCGGTCGAGCGAGGTAGGGGTGGGGTCGGTTTTCTGCGCGTTGCGAATAGTGGCTGCCGTCTCGCCTGCTCGCGATCCGATCCGTCGTTCGTCATGGCTGCCGAGGTACTCCTCGTGCTGCGCAGCGTTGATAAATCGTCCGCTGGAAGATGAGCCTTTTCGTCTATGGGACGATAGTGCTTCTCTCGATATTCACAAACATTGAAGTCAGATAATGTTTTGACATTCTCCCCTTCTTCGGCGAAACTGTGATTCCCACTTATGAAGGAATCAGCCATAAGAGCCGCAATCTACGCCCGCGTCAGTACTACCGACCAACACAATGAAATTCAGATCCGCGAGCTAACGGAGTACGTCGAACGTCGCGGCTGGAACCTGGCGGCGATCTACCAAGACAAGGTGAGCGGCGCAAAAGCGAAGCGACCCGGCTTAGATGCGATGATGGCCGACGCTCGGCTGCGCAAGTTCGATGTCGTCCTTGTCCTCAAGCTGGACCGCTTCGGGCGCTCACTGATGAACTGCGTCGCCGGCATCCAGGAACTCGCGGCGCTGGATATCCGATTCATCGCCGTGAGCCAAGGGCTCGACACGGATCAATCGAATCCGACCTCACGGCTGTTGCTGCACATTCTGGCGGCGGTGGCTGAATTCGAGCGTGAGCTGATTTGCGAGCGTGTACGGGCTGGTGTTGCCAATGCAAAGAAGAACGGGAAGCAACTTGGGCGTCCCAAAGTGATCTTCGATCGTCAGAAGGCGATGGAGTTGCGAGCCGCTGGGATCAGCCTGCCGCAGATTGCGAAGGCGCTCGGCGTTGGACAAGGCACCGTGGTTCGCGCTCTG
>DASRHX010000747.1:0-21131 GCA_035650295.1 Bryobacteraceae bacterium
GCCGGCGACAGTGAGCGTGAAGACGGTGACCGATTTGCGGCGCGATACCAAGATTGTGCACAACGTGATGGGGCTGCTGCCGGGCGAGACGAAAGAGTACGTGGTCATCGGAGCCCACTACGATCATCTCGGTTTGGGCGAACAGTTTTCGATGGCGCCGTCGATGGCCGGGACGACGCATCCTGGCGCTGACGATAACGCCAGCGGTACGGCGGGCGTGCTGGAACTGGCACGGTACTTCGCCGCTCAGCCGAAACCAAATCGTGGAATTCTGTTTATGGCCTATGCGGGCGAAGAACTGGGCCTGCTGGGATCGAGCCACTATGTGAATCATCCACTGCTCCCGATTGAGGACGCAGCGGCGATGATCAATATGGACATGATTGGGCGTATCCGCGATGGACGCGTGTTTATTGGTGGAACGGGAACAGGCGCGTCGTTTCAGGCGCTGCTCGACGATGCCGTGAAGACGACGCCGTTGAAGCTCGAATTCTCGGATACCACGGGGTATGGGTCGTCCGATCACACGTCGTTCACAACGAAGCAGGTACCGGTGCTGTTCTTCTTTTCAGGACTGCATGGGGACTATCACAAGCCGACTGATACATGGGACAAGATTCAGCCAGGGCCGGCCGTACAGTTACTGCAGACTATAGCGGGCCTTACGACGAAGCTCGCAGCCGGCGACCGCCCAAAATATGTGAAGGTAGAGCCGCCGAAGATGAATCCGCACGCGGCGGGAAGCGCATCGGGATCGGCGGGTGGCGGTTATGGACCATACTTCGGATCGATTCCGGATTTCGCCGAGCCACCGACAGGTGTGCGATTCTCCGATGTGCGGGCGGGTTCTCCGGCCGAAAAAGCGGGATTGAAGGCGGGCGACATCTTAGTGGAGTGGGACGGCAAGCCGATCCAAAACTTGTACGACTTCACTTACGCGCTGCGCGGGCAAAAGGTGGGCGATGTAGTTCGTGTTAAGGTGCTGCGCGATGCGAAGCCGGTGGAGGCGAGCGTATCGTTGGAGCAAAGGCGCTAGCGTGCGCACTATCCTGATCACGGGTTGCAGTTCTGGAATTGGGTTAGCGACGGCGCGGCACTTCGCACGCAAGGGTTGGAAAGTGTTTGCCGGGGCGCGGACACCAGCTACGGCGAACGAGCTGCGCGACGCGGCGAGCGAGTTGGGAATGGCCGTCGTCCAAGTGGATGTGACCAGCGATGAGAGTGTGGGCGCGTGCGTAGCTCAAGTACTCCAGCGGGGCGGGCACGTCGATGCGCTGGTGAACAACGCTGGTATTGGCGGCGGGGGACCGCTGGAGTTGGCCTCGCTTGCGCGCGGTCACGAAACGTTTGAGACGAACTATTTCGGTGCAGTGCGGATGATGCAGGCGGTGCTTCCTTCGATGCGCGAACGCAAAAGCGGAGCGATCGTGAATGTAACGTCTCTTGCGGGTCGAGTGGCGCTGGCGGGTCATGGCCACTACGCCGCATCGAAGTGGGCGCTTGAGGCAGCAAGCGAATGCCTGGCGAGCGAGGTGAAGCCGTTTGGAATTCGCGTAGCGACGATTGAACCGGGAGTGGTGTTGACGCCGATTTTCAGTAAGTCGTCGACGCCGTTGACCGAGTATGGTGCGTATCAAGCGCCGGTGCGGCGATTGTGGGCGTTGTTTGGGAAGCAACTGCAGAAGCCGACGCAGCCGGGCGACGTTGCCGAGGCGATTGAGCATGCGGTGGAGACGAAAGAGCCGAAACTGCGGTATCTGGTGGGCAGCGATGCGAAGGCAGTGATGGCAGGGCGCGCGAAACTGACCGATGAAGAATGGGTAGTGGTGCAAGGGGTGACCGATGACGAGGAGTATTTCGCGGGGATGGAGAAGTCAATCGGGGGAGGGTTGTTCCGATGACGCGTAGAGAACTGGCGGCATTGGCGGGCGCTGCCACGATGCCACGGGGCGTGCGAGCGCAGACGGGAATGGTAGCGCGACTGCCATTGGCGGTGTCGACTTACTCGTACTGGCATCTGCGGGGCGAAAAGTTTCCCATCGAGAAAGTGGTTGAAGAGGCGGCGGCGATCGGCTTCGACGGCGTTGAGATCTTGCACCGGCAAATGCCGGACGAATCGCCTGCATACCTGATGAAGTTGAAGCGGATGGCGTTCGAGCGAGGTCTGTCCCTGCCGATGCTCTCCATTCATCAGGATTTTGTTTTTCCGGACAAGGCCGAGCGGGAGAAGCACATCGCCCACACGGTGCACTGTGTGGAGATGGCGGCGCGGATGGGGATTCCGGCGATCCGGTTGAATTCGGGGCGCTGGAAGACCGTGCCCTCGTTCGACGATTTGATGAAGGTGAAGGGCGATGAGCCGCCGCTAAAGGGATATGTGGAGAAAGACGCCATCGACTGGTGCGTGGAGTCGATTGCGAAGTGCCTGCCGGCGTGCGAGCGCGAGGGCGTAACGCTGTGCCTGGAGAATCATTGGGGCCTCACGACGAAGGTCGAAAATGTTTTGGCCATCCACAAGGCCGTTAACTCGCCTTGGCTTGGCGTAAACGTCGACACCGGAAACTATCCGGGCGATCCATATGAAGGTATGACGAAGCTCGCGCCCGTGGCGACGATTGTTCAGGCGAAAACCTACTACGGCGGCGGCGTGTGGTATTCGCTCGACCTCGACTATGTGCGCATCGCGAAGATTCTCCGCGGCGCAGGCTTCAAGGGTTGGGTGTCCCTTGAGATGGAAGGCAAGGAAGAGGCTGGCGCGGCGGTGCGGAAGAGCTACGAGTTGCTACGGAAGGCGTTCGCCTAGCCCTCACTCCGCCCGCAGTGCTTCCACCGGTTGAACGCGCGACGCACGCAGCGCTGGTACATATGCCGCCACAAGCGACACCGCGATGAGCGCGCATGCCATTGCGGCGAATGTCGCGGCGTCCGTGGGCTCCACGCCGAACAGCAGCGCCGATATCAGGCGCGACGCGAACAACGATACAACCGCTCCGATCACAACGCCGGCGAGCGAAAGTGCCAACGCGGCGCGCACGACCCGGCCCCGCACATCGCCCGCGCTTGCGCCTAGAGCCATGCGGATGCCGAACTCGCGGCGGCGTTGATTCACCGAATACGAGACCACTCCGTAGATGCCGAGCGAGGCCAGTAAGAGAGCCATTGCGGCAAAGGCAGAGAGCAATGTCATAAAGAATCGCCGTGGGGACGTCGCGCGGTCGATCAAGGCGTCGAGCGTGCGCAGGTCGCCGGCGGGCATATTGGGGTCGAGCTCGCGGAGCGCGGCGCGCACACTAGGAGCGAGTGCGGCGGGAGAAACGCGACCGCGGAAGACCAGTTCGGGAGTACCAACCGTCGGATGCTGCGTGATCGGGCGATAGTATTCGCCGCCCGCGTTCTCTTCGAGTCCACGATTTCGCACGTCGGCAACCACACCGACAACGCGCAACTTCTCGTACTTGCCACTCAAGGCGACCTTGCCGACCGGGTCCTGTCCGGGCCAGTGACGCCGGGCGGCGGTTTCATTGATGATGACGACCCGCTCGCTCGTGCCGGTGTCGCGCCTGTCGAAACTACGCCCGGCGCGTAGGGGAATTCCCATGGTTTCGACAAAGCCCGCGCTCACCACATTCAGGAATGCCAGAATGTCCTCGCCGGGTCTATAAACGCGGCCCTGAGCAGTCAGGTAATTCGAGCGATTGCGGTCGAGGGGAAGCGCGTCAGTGAAGGCTGCACGCTCGATTCCGGGGACAGATTCGGCGGCGCGGATTGCGGCGTCGAAAAAGGCCTGGACCTGAGCTGGCGTTGCGTTGCGGGGCGGATCGAGACGGAGAGCGGCGACGCGCGAAGGCTGGAAGCCGGGATTGACGTCGAGCACGGAGAGCAAGCTGCGACCCAGGAGTCCGGCGGCGACGATCAGCACGCAGGCGAGGCTGATTTCTGCGACGATCAGCGAGGAGCGGAGCCAGCCTTGGTCGCCGCCGGCGGTCCCGCGAGCGCCTTCCTTGAGCGAATCCTGTAGATTCGAAGCTGAAAGCTTGAGGGCCGGAAGCACACCGAAGAGGAACCCAGTAGCAGCGGCGATGCCAGCTGTGAACGCAAGAGCCGTGCCGTCCAATCGAAGATTGTTCAGAAGGGGGATGCCGAGGTGTGGCGATGCGGCGAACGATCGGATGGCTGCATGCGCGAAGGTGATGCCAAGCACCGCGCCGGCAAGCGAGAGGAGCAGACTTTCGGTGAGGTATTGCCGGATCAGGCGGCCGCGTCCGGCGCCGAGCGCGGAACGTAACGCGGTCTCTTTCGTGCGCGCCGAGGCTCGGGCCAGGAGAAGGTTCGCGAGGTTCGTGCAAACGATCAAAAGGACCGCGCCGACGGAGAGCCAGAGCAGAAGTAGTGGCCGGCGCACGTGCCCGTTCACATGTTCCTGCAGCGTCGAGAGCGCAGCGGTGTAGGTGTTGTTCCATTCCGGATGGCGCAGGTTCGCTTGCGCGACGACGGCATCGAATTCCGAACCGGCCTGGGCAATAGAGACGCCGGGCTTGAGCCGCCCGATGAACGAGAAAATATTGCCCCATGTCCGCATCGCGTCGGTGATTGCCGGAAGAAAGATTTCGGCTCGCGTGCCGGGCGAAAAAGTGGACGAGAAGTCGAAGCTCTCGGGCATGACACCAACAATTGTGGTGGCGATTCCATTGATGGTGATGGAAGTGCCGACGACATTGGGATTGGATTGGAAGCGGCGCTGCCACAAGCTGTAACTGAGAATCAGAGCGCGGGGGCCGTTGCGCGACGACTCTTCAGACGTAAAGTTCCTGCCGTGTTTGAGATTGATTCCAAGGGTGGGAATGAAGTTGGGCAGGATGTCGACGCCGGCGAGGCGTTCGGGCTCGCCCTGTCCTGTCCATTTGAAGCTGCCGAACGCGAAGAAGGCGACGTAACCGGTGATGTCTTCAAAGGAGCGATTCTGCCGCCGGTATTGCTCGAATGCGCCCACATTGTACGTGGCGCTGCTGAGACTAGTGGCGTTCCGGGGAACGATCCAGACGAGGCGCGCAGGCTGGCGAAAGGGAAGCTCGCGAAATAGGATCGTGTTGACGATGCTGAAGACAGCCGCGTTGGCGCCGATGCCGAGGGCAAGAATGACGATCGCCACGATGGTGAAGCCGAGGTCGCGGCGGAAGCCACGGAGAGCGACGCGGACGTCCTGGAGGATGCTTTCGAGGCGCGGGAGGCCGCGGGCGTCGCGGTGAATTTCGTGGGCATTCGCGACGCTGCCGAAGCGGGCGAGCGCAGCGCGGCGGGCTTCGCCGGGTGACATGCCGGATCGAAGATTGTCGTCGATGGCGAGATCGAGGTGAGAGGAGATTTCGCGGTCGAATTCAGAGTCGCGTTGGCCTTGGCGGAAGAACGAGGCGATGCGGGCGAGAACTTCGCGGGGCGTGGAGTTCATTGGCGGCTCCTTCGAGTCCTACTCGGCGCGCAGCGCCTCGATGGGCTGGACGCGCGAAGCGCGCAACGCAGGCACGAATGCGGCGGCGAGAGCGACGGCGATGAGCGCGGCTAGCATGGCGGCGAAGGCGCGGGCGTCATTGGGTTCGACGCCATAGAGGAGCGTTGCGATGAGGCGTGTGCTGAAGACGGCGACGACAGTGCCGAGGCCGACGCCGGCGAGGGTGAGCGCGACAGCGCGGCGGATCACTAGGCCACGCATGTCGCCTGGGTTTGCGCCAAGCGCCATGCGAATGCCGAACTCGCGGCGGCGCTGGTTCACCGAATAAGACATGACCCCGTAGATGCCGAGCGAGGCGAGCACGAGGGACATGGCGGCAAACGCCGAGAGCAGTGTGACGAGGAAGCGGCGGGGCGAGGTCGCACGATCGATCAAGGCGTCGAGCGTGCGCAGGTCGCCAGGAGGCATGTTGGGGTCAAGTTTACGCAGCGCCGCGCGGACGCCGGGCGCCAGGGCGGCGGGCGACTGGCGCGTGCGGAAGATCAGTTCCGGAACGCCGGCCGGACCCTGCTGCGTGAGAGGAACGTAGAAGTCGGCTTCCGATACCTCTTCCATTCCGCGATTGCGAACGTCGCCCACCACGCCAACCACGCGCCACTTGTTGCGCCCGCTGCCGTTAAGGGCGATACGCCCCACGGAATCCACGCCGGGCCAGTGCCGCCGCGCGGCAGTTTCGTTGATGATCACCACCTGTTCGCTGTCTCGTGTATCGTGCCGGTTAAAGGTGCGCCCCGAGCGCAGCGGAATCCCCATCGTCTCGATGAACCCCGCGCTCACAACATTGCAGAACGCGCCGACGTCTTCGCCCGGCGCATAGACACGGCCTTCGGCCGTCAGATCCCACGTACGGTTGCGGTCGAGCGGAAGCGCGTCGGTGAAAGCGGCGCGCTCCACACCGGGAACGGCTTCCGTTAGGCGAATGGCTTCGTCGAAAAAAGCAAACCGCTGCTCGCGAGTGGAGTTGCGTGGCGGGTCCAGCCGCAGCGCCGCAATCTTGGCGGGCTGGTACCCCGGGTCCACTGACAGCACGGCGAACAGACTGCGGATGAGAAGTCCGCACGCGAGAACGAGAACGCACGCAACCCCGATCTCCGCGATGACAAGCGACGACCGCAGCCAGCCCTGTCCACCGGCCGAGCCGCGCGCGCCCTCTTTGAGCGAGTCGTTCAAATTGGCGGTGGAGAGTTTAACCGCGGGAAGGAGTCCGAAGAGAACGCCAGTGAGGGCTGCAATGCCGGCGGTGAACCCGAGCGCCGTCGTGTCCAGCCGCACCGTATTCAGCAACGGCACGCTGAGATGGATGGAGGCGGCGAGCGCGCCAATGGCCACGTAGGCCGCACCGACGCCCAGCGCAGCGCCGAAGATAGAGAGCAACAGGCTCTCGGTGAGCAACTGCCGCAGAATGCGCAAGCGCCCGGCGCCGAGCGCCGCCCTAAGAGCCACTTCACGCGAACGGAACGCCGCGCGCGCCAGCAGGAGATTCGAAAGGTTTGTGCACACGATGAGCAGCACTGCGCCCACGGCGAGACTAAGCAATAGCAACGGGCGGCGCATGTTGCCATTCACGTGTTGTTGTAGCGGCGCAAGCTTCGTGCTGTAGCCCGCCCCCCAATCGCGATGGCGCTGGTTCACTTGCGCCACCGTGGCGTCGAATTCCGAGTTGGCGCGCTCGATAGAAATACCCGGGTTGAGACGACCGACCAACGAGAAAATGTTGCCCCAATTACGCATGCCCGACACGACGGCAGGAAGGAAGAGATCCACACGCGTGCCCGGCACGAACGTGGACGAAAAATCAAACGATTCGGGCATGACGCCGACAATGTTCAGCGGGCGGTTTTGCACAATCATCTTCGTCCCAATCACTTTTGGATCGGAGCCGAAACGGCGCTTCCATAGCGAATGACTGATTAGGATCGCCGTCGGAGGATTCGCCTTGCTCTCCTCCTCGCTGAAGTTCCGGCCGTATGCAAGACGGATTCCAAGCGCTGGCACGAAGTTCGGCAGCACGTCGACGCCCCCGAGCCGCTCGGGCTCTCCATGTCCGGTCCACTTGTACGTGCTGTAGGCGAAGAAGGCAAAGTACCCGGTGATTGATTCAAAGGTGCGGCTATGCTGCGCATACTCCTCGTAAGCGACCGCTTGAAATGTGGCGTCGCTGAGGCCGGTGCCGCCGCGCCGTTCAATCCACACCAGGCGTTGGGCATCGCGAAACGGAAGGTCGCGAAGAAGAATCGTATTCACAACGCTGAACACCGCCGTGTTCGCCCCAATGCCGAGGGCGAGGATCAGCAGCGCGACCAGAGTGAAGCCGGGATCGCGGCGGAAACCTCGCACGGCCACGCGGACGTCCTGCAGAACGCTGTCTAGCCGCGGCAGGGCGCGGGCATCGCGGTGCTCCTCCGCCGCCGATGCGACGCTGCCGAAGCGCGCCGCCGCGGCGCGGCGGGCTTCACCAGGAGACATGCCGGCGCGGATGTTATCGTCAATGGCGAGTTGGAGGTGAGAAGAGAGCTCGCGGTCAAAGTCGGCATCGCGTTGGCCCCGGCGGAAGAACGAGCCGATGCGTGCGAGGAGTTCGCGGGGCGTGGAGTTCATTGGGCAGCTCCTTCAGGTCCCGCACTCAATACGCACTGCACCAGGGCGGAGATGCGGTTCCATTTTTCAGTCTCGGCGGCAAGCTGTTTGCGGCCTGCGCGCGTAATCGTGTAGTACTTCGCCGAACGGTTGTTGTCCGACGTGCCCCATTCAGCGTCGATCCAGCCCCGCTGCTGAAGGCGCACGAGCGACGCATAGATAGTGCCCTGGTTGAGAAGTATCTGATTGCCGGAGACCTGTTCAATGCGCCGCGCGATGCCGTAGCCGTGTGTTGCGCCGAGAGTGGCGAGGGTTTGGAGCACAAGAAGGTCGAGGGTGCCTTGGAGGAGGTCAAGTTTGGGTGTGGACATAAATGCGCAATCGATTCCTGTTGTCGTACCACATGAGTATCGCCTGAGTTCATGTGGGATGTCAACAGGGGAGTGGTGGCGAGGCCTACATGAGCGAGTGCGGATCGACGTCGATGACTAGCGAGGTGGCGGGCCATTTCTGCGCTTCCGCATGGCGCCGGAGGGCACGCAGAAGTTCGTTCAACCGCGTCCGGTGCGGCGTCTTGAGGAGCATCTGGTAGCGGAACTCCTGCTTGAGCTTAGGCACGGGCGCTTCGGCAGGCCCGAGGACTTTCACGCCTTCCGGAGGCGGGGTGAAGAACTGCGCGGCTTCAGTGGAGAGCCGGAGTGCTTCCTCTTGCTGCGGTGCACGGAAGAGGACGTTGGCGAGCGCGGCGAAAGGCGGGTAGCGCATGAGCGAGCGGAATTCGATCTCCTTCTTGTAAAAGCCCGCGTAATCCTGTGCAGCGGCGAAGCGAATGGCGTAGTGCTCGGGATTGAGAGTTTGAATAAGAACGCGGCCGGGAATGGTTCCCCGCCCCGCGCGTCCGGACGCTTGCGTGAGGAGTTGAAAACAGCGCTCGGCGGCGCGGAAATCGGGCATGGCGAGGCCAATATCGGCGTTAACGATTCCCACGAACGTGACATTGGGAATGTCGTGACCCTTGGCAATCATCTGGGTCCCCGCGAGAATGTCGAGTTCGCCTGACCGCATGGCGTAGAGAAAGCGCTCGTAGTCGCGGCGGCCGGTGACTGTATCGCGATCCATGCGACCAATGCGGGCTTCGGGAAATGCGGCGTGCAGTTCGTCTTCAAGCCGTTCGGAGCCCGCGCCAAGGAAATAGAGGTGTTCGCTGGAGCAGTTCGGGCAGGCCTCGGGGACCCGTTCGGCATAGCCGCAATAGTGGCAGAGCAGTCGCTTGTCGCGGCGGTGCCAAGTGAGGGTGACGGCACAATTGGCGCAGAGAATGGATTGGCCGCAGGCGCGGCAGTTGACGAAGCTGGAGAAACCGCGGCGGTTCATCAGGATCATGGACTGCTCGCCGGAAACAAGGCGCTCGCGAAGGGACTGGATCAGGGCTCGGGAGAGTAAGTTGGTCTTTTTGGTCTCGACGAATTCCTGGCGCATGTCGACTAAGTCGACCGAAGGCATGGGGCGGGATTCGACGCGTTCCGGCAGTTCGAGATACGTGTATTTCGCTTTTTCAGCGTTGTAGCGGGATTCAAGCGAGGGCGTGGCGGACCCGAGGACGATGGCGGCGTTTTCTGAACGGGCACGGACGATCGCGACGTCGCGTCCGTGATAGCGCGGCGTTTCCTCTTGTTTGTAGCTCGCATCATGCTCCTCGTCGACCAGGATGAGGCCAAGATTGGCGACCGGCGCGAAAACGCCGGACCGCGTGGCGACGACGACGGGAGCTTCCCCCCGTCGGATGCGGCGCCATTGCTCGGCGCGTTCGGTATCGGTGAAGGCGGAATGGAGAATTGCTACGCGGTCGCCGAAACGATGGAAGAATTGGCCTGCAACGGCGGGGGTGAGGCCAATTTCGGGAACGAGCAGGAGCGTTCCTCGGCCCAGTTCCAGCGCGGCATCAATGAGGCGCATGTAGACCTCGGTTTTGCCGGAGCCCGTCACGCCGTGGAGTAGGAAGGTCTCGAAGCGAACTGCTTCCATGGCAGCGCGAATGGTGAGGTAGGCAGCCTGCTGATGAGGATTCAAATCGTGCGCCGCTCGACGCGGGGCGGCGAGCATGGAAGGGGCCTCGGGACGCAGGGCGATGAGCGAGCGGCGGGCGAGGGAGCGGGCGGCAGTGGAGGCGTTGCGGATCGTTTCCTCAAGTACCGCCAAGTTATGCGAGCCCGGGTGAAGTTCTAAGTAAGACAGTAACTCACGCTCGGCTTTGGGTAACTTCAGGTCCGTGCGCTCCTTAAACTCGGCGCGGAGGCGAGCGGAGGCGGAGCGGAGCGGATCGCGGTCGGAGTCGGTATCTTCGAGCTCGAGAAGTCCTTTTTTGACGAGGGCGGCGAGGACGCTCTTGGCTCCAGGAACTTTCTTTTCGATATAGCCGCCAGATAGTGCTCGGACCTCGAGCAGACGGAGGACACGGACGGATAGCTCTTCGTCCGAAGCGCCCAGCAAGAGCTGGCGAACGGCAGCGCGGCCGGATTGGGTGAGGGAGTAGTAGCGGGAACGGCGGATTTCGCCTGTAAGCGGTGTCATCGCGCGAAGCACTTCGCCAATCGGAGAGCAGTAATAACCCGCAATCCAATTGGCGAGTGACAGCATGTTTTCGTCGAGAACGGGAGCGTCGTCCAGGATCCGGAAAATGTCTTTGACAGCGAGGCCGGGTTCGGGCTGTGTGGAGTGGACGTTCAGAATGACGCCGGTGAGGCGTCGAGAGCCGAATGAGACGGTGGCGCGCGATCCGCGTGCGGCGCGAGAGGCGAAAGAAGGCGGAATACTGTAAGTAAACAATCGGTCTAGTGGTGTAGGTAAAGCAATATCCGCAAAGAGAGGGTTGGAATTCACGGGTGTACATGTTAGTTTACCGGAGCGAGGAGTCGACACCTGATGGCACTGGAGATCATTCCCGATCAAGTCACACTGACTGGCAAAGAGAGCGTTCAGTTTGTAGTGAAGAAGGATGGAACGCCAATTGAGGTGAAGGACTGGGAGTTCCAAGGGCCGGGCACTCTCAAGGAGGGCAAGTACACAGCCCCTCGGTTCATCCCGACCGGCAAGCGTTTCATTGTAACGGCCCTGGCCGGGACCGAGCGTGTGTCGGCGAAAGTGAAGATATCGTCAACGGATTTCTGGATTGCGTTGTTGTGGTCGTATCTGGCGCTCGTCGTGCTGGGATGCAGTTGGGCGATTTATTGCCTATGGCCGCCGTCGAAACCAGTCCTTCTGGTCGTGGGAGGGCCGGCGCTGGTCACGCTCAAACAGGGCGACGCGCAGTTATTCACGTCAAACGAGAAGGCGGCTTGGGCCGGCTTGAAGGACGGCCGGTATGAGGCGAAAGGCGGAGCGGGCGCCGCACGAGTGTTTTCCTCGGATTCAGGCCCTGGGATGACGGTGGCAGTGGTGGAGACACAAGAAGTGTCGCTCAAAATCACACCCAGCTATGCCGTGGTAAAGCCAGGTCAGAGGGTGGTGTTTGAAGGGAAGTTAGATTCTCCAGCGCCCGCCGCGGGAGAGGATTTAAAGCTGACTTGGGAATCGACCGGTGAGGGAAAACTGGTAGACGGAGAGTTCACCGCACCGGGGAAAATCGAAGCTGCTTCCGTAGCGCTGGTGACGGTACATACGGCCCAGCCAAGTTACGCGGCTTCGGCGCACGTGCTGTTATTGCCCGCGGATGCGAATCTTGCGAGCGAGACACCAGGCTGGCTGCTGATCTTAATGGCGGCCTTGTGCGGAGCGTTGGGGGCAACGCTGCATGGAATCAACTCGCTGGCGGCGTACGCGGGCGCGCGGCAGTTCTTGAGCAGTTGGACGATTTATTACCTGGCGCGGCCCTTTGTAGGCGGGCTCATGGCAGCGCTCGTGTTCTTAGTGTTCCGGTCGAACCTGGTGGGCGATGCGCAGAGGCTGGTCACGGCCGATTGGCTGTCGATGGCCGCGCTGGCGGGCCTCACCGGATTATTCTCGGACAAGGCAGTGCGGAAGTTGGAACAGGTGGTGGAGGTTGTGTTCGGACCTGCGGCGGATCCGAGGCCGCACAAGTTGGAGGCAGAGGAAGTGGTGGTTCCGGCCATCACTCAGATCGAGCCACGAAACGTCGCGGTAGGTTCCGGAGCAACGACAGTGCAAATTGCAGGGACTAATTTTGCGGCGCGCGCAAAGGTGAAAGTAAATGGGGCCGAGCGTGAGTGCAAGTTTAAGAGTGCGATGGAAATCGAGGCTGCGTTAACCGCGGAGGATACGGCGGCAGCGGGCGAGTTGAGGGTGCAGGTGGTGGTGGGCGGAAAGACTTCGAACGAGATGACAGTCACGGTAACGTAGAAAGTCGGCCGGGAGCCGATCTTACTGTATTGAATCGACCGCCGGCTGACGGATGTGCATGGGCACGTGAGGGAGGAGTTGCTTGCATAGGTGGGTGTCGGTAGTGGCGCTAACGGCGTTTGCACAGGGCGTGAGCGACGAACCGCTGGCGCATTGGCGGCAGGAGACTGTGGTGACGCTAGAGGCCGACCTGCGCCATGTGCAGGGCATCGATGTCGAAGGCGGTCGGCTGTTGGTGTCGTCAGTAGATGCGAAGGCGGGCAAGGGGTATTTGTCACTGCTGGACGCGCGGAGCGGGAAGCTAGTGAAGCAGGTAGAGGTGCAGGAGGGGAAGCGGTTTCATGCGGGCGGGCTGCAAGTGGATGGGGAATCGTTGTGGCTGCCGGTGGCCGAGTACGATCGTGACGGACCGACGACAATTCAGCGGCGGAACAAGCGGACGTTGGAGCTCGAAAGCAGCTTCGAGGTAGCCGATCATATTGGCTGCGTGGCGGTGGGAGCGGACCGCTTGATGGGCGGCAATTGGGATAGCCGCATCGTGTACACGTGGTCAAAGGACGGGCGTGAGTTGGCGCGGAAGATGAGTCCAAGCACGGCGAATTTTCAAGACCTGAAGATGGACGGCACGCTGCTGATGGGTTCAGGAAACACGTCGCGCGAGGCGGGCGCTGTTGAGTGGTGGGACCCGGCATCCTGGAAGATTGTACGGCGAATTACGACTGGAAAAACGGATCGCGGCCTGCCGCTCACACACGAGGGAATGACGTGGCGAGGTGGACGGCTGTACATGCTGCCGGAAGATGCACCGAGCCGCTTGTTTGTATTCGCGCCCCCTACGGCCAGCCCGCAAAAATAATTTGCTTCAGGCCTTTGCGACGCGGGTCGGCCGGAGAGGCTAGAACGAGCGAGTGCCCAGACCATGGCAAGCACTATGACCCGAATGGTCCGGGAGTCAAACAAAATGACTAGAGCTGCGTGTAAATATGCTTCAGCGCCGGATAGAGCTGCGTGTAGGTGGCATAGCCGCTGGCGTAGGTTTCGGCGGCGGCGGCGTTGGGAGTAACCGTGGAAGTCTCGCGAACGGCGGCGCGGCACGCGGCCTCAACCGAGGAGTAGTGACCGGTGCCTACCATGGCCAACAGGCCCGCACCGTATGCTGAACCTTCCTGCGTTTCGAGCATGGCAACGGTTTTGTGGAGTGCGTCGGCAAAGAGCTGCCGCCACATGGGGCTCTTCGCACCACCACCTGAGAGACGGACCTTCTCGACACGCGCACCCATTTTCTCAATCAAGACCAAACAATCTTTTTGCGAATAGGTGACTCCTTCGAGCACGGCGCGGACCAAGTCGGCGCGTGTGTGGCGAGCGGTAAGACCGATCCAGGCAGCGCGGGCGTAGGCATCGACGTGCGGCGTGCGTTCACCCATGAGATAGGGCATCCAGAAGAGACCCTGTGAAAGCGGCGGCGCGGTGGCTGCAAGGGCCGTGAGTTCGTCATAGGACTCGTTGGGAGCGAACTGATTGCGGAACCACTGCAGAGAGAGGCCGGCGCCTTGGGTGACGCCCATGACATGCCATTTGCTTGGTACGGCGTGACAAAACGTGTGGACGCGGCCTTCGGGGTCGTATGCAGGCTGGTCGAGATGAACGAAGACGACGCCGGAGGTGCCGATGGTGTCGCTGGCGATGCCGGATTCGACGATGCCGTTGCCGACGGCGGAACTCGCCTGATCGCCTCCGCCGCCAGCGACGGGCGTACCCGGCTTGAGTCCCGTTGTAGCGGCTGCGGATTCGGAGACACGTCCAGTGATCTCCGGAGACTCGTACACGGGAGGCAGAATGCCGGGATTGAGCTTCAGTCCTTCGATCATCTCGCCCGACCAGCGGCGATGAACAACATCCAGCAGCGAGGTGCCGGAAGCGTCGGAGACTTCAGTGGCAAATTCTCCGGTGAGGCGGAAGCGCACGTAGTCCTTAGGAAGGAGAAGGTGGCGAATGCGGGCGAAGTTTTCGGGCTCGTGGTCGCGGACCCATAGGAGCTTGGGAAGAGTAAAGCCGGTGAGGACGGGGTTGGCGGTCCAACGGACGACGTTTTCCCGTCCGAGAGTGGCGTGGACGTGATCGACCTGGACCTGGGAGCGCTGGTCGCACCAGATGAGCGCCGGGCGAATAACGGCGTTCGATTGGTCGAGCAGGGTGAGCCCGTGCATCTGACCCGAGAGGCCGATGCCGGAGACCTGCTCACCCGTGATGCCTGCTTGCGCCAGAACGCCGCGGATGGCGGCTTGGGCGGCATCCCACCAGTTCTCAGGGCGCTGTTCGGCCCACAATGGGCGGTGCATGATGATGTCTTCGTGCGCGGCGGTGAAGCCGTGGGTGACTTGACCGTCGGGATTGATGAGAAGCGCGCGCGACCCGCCGGTGCCAATATCAATGCCGAGCCAGAACATAAGAGACGATGCTAGCAGAGCAGGTGCGCAGTTTGAGTGCGCGAAAATAGTCGCATGGTTTCTTTGTTGCACGCGGGCGTGCGCGAGAGAGCAGAAGTATTGCGGAAGCAGTTCGCAGACGCGCAACCGTTCCGCCATGTCGTGATGGACGAGTTTTTGAGCGGCGACTTTTGCCGCAAGTTGATGGCGGAGTTTCCGCCGTTTGCAAGCCAATATGCATTGAACGAGCGTGGTGAACCGGGGCGGAAAGTGGTGGTGACGGCGCTCGCGGAACTGGGTCCCGCTTACAGGCGGCTGAAGCTGATAATGTTTCTGAATGATTGTTGGGAGGAAAGCTGGAGCGGCTGCCTGGAGCTGTTTCGCGAACCGACAGCGAGTGGCGCGACCGATATGCGAAGAGTCGTGCCGCGATGAGCAGATCCGGTTTCTATACCTACGGGAGCTGAAGTTTTCGCGGCTGATCGCAAGCCTCACTGGCTCGCCCTCGGTCGCATTGGCAGAGCGTTGACGTGGCCGGCGAGGTGGGTGCGGTCGTTGCTGAGCGCAGGCTAACAGGTTAATAGACGCCGCGGATCAGGCCGAGATTGGCATCGCGTAGCGCGAGTGCTGCCCGTCGGCAAGCACTTCGAAAATACCGGATAAATAAGCGCGCGATGCGGCGTCGTTGCCAGTTTCAACGGCATGGGCGCAGCGGGCAATCAAGGCGTCCAGAGCTTCTGAGCCGGAAGCGGTCAGGACATCGATTTCTTTTACAGGCATGACTTTCTCCTCCGCAATTGAGTCAGGCGATAGAGTCCTCTTGGGACTGCGACCGGGAGAAGGGCGGACCTCCGAGATCCGCCCTTCCTCCCCAGTCCATCGCTCTTGCATACACAAGCGGTGAAACGAGGGCTGGTGGATCACGAAGCTCAATCTTTTTTTGGGAAGGGTGGAACCGGACGATGGGCAGCGTAGAGCCAGAAAAGGCGCGGGGGCTCCCTAAGAACGAGTCCTCCGCGCCAGTTTTGAAACGAATCAGACTAGGCCGATTGCCTCATCTGATATCCCCCGGTCCGGTAGTGTGATTCGGGTTGAATGGATACCCTTTCGGTGCCGGCGAGAAGCTCAAAAATGCGCGTGAGGTGATCACGCGATTCCTGAACATTGCCCTTCTGGACTGCCTGGTCAGCTTGGTCCACCAAATAATCAATTGAGTCTGATTTCGAATTGCCGGCGGATTCAGTTTCCGTGGCGATCCGTGCAGCGTTGACAAGTTCTGATGACTTGTTCATCTCCATGTTTATTCTCCTCCTCGATGAAAGCGACGGTTTGGGGCCGTGCGGATCATGATCTTCTGAATGTACCCTCTTTTGCTTCTGGGGGGAACGGTTATCCCACGGGTGGGGGCAAAAACGGTACGAAGGTAATTGAAGTAATGGAGAACGGGAAGCGTAAACAGGATGGAACTATTGGTACCGTGATGGCTTGCCTCAGAATGGTCGCCGCGAGCGAACCGATATCTTCGACTAGGCGCCAGTGCCTAGCTTCTGGAGGAGGAACGGGAGATAGGCAGCGCCGAACAGTCCGGCCTGATTTCCGAGGGTGGCGGGTTCGATGCGCGTGCTTGTGTTACGAAAGGTAAACGAGCGCGTTTGGATTTCCGACATCATCGTCCCAGAGAAGAATTTCCATGCAGGTAACACTCCTCCGCTCAATAGATACAGAGGAAAGTTAAAGATGTTGATGAGCGAGGCAAGTGCGATCCCCAAAGCGGTTCCCATCTGCTCGAAAATGCGCATGGCGTTGTGATTTCCCTGTTCGGCTAGTTCGTATACATCTTTGGCCGTCAGACCGTCGCCCAGGGCCACCAGTTTGGCCATCGCTTCAATCGCCGTGGCCGATGCATGCTTCTCCAGGCAGCCATAATTGCCGCATCCGCAGATGTTTCCGCCGGGGATTACCGTGATATGTCCTAGTTCTCCGGCCATACCCACGAAGCCGTGGAGAACTCGGCCGCCGGAGATGATGCCGCCGCCGATACCGGTACCAAGAGTAAGTAGGACTAGATCGTTTACATCCCGGCCCGCACCCATCCATTTTTCGCCCAGCGCGGCAGCATTTGCGTCGTTTTCGAGGATGACGGGGGTTTGGAGGCGGCGCGAGAGGTCGTCGCGCATGGGAAAGTTGTCGAAGCCGAGGAGATTGTGCGTCCCGACGATGACACCCTTCTCGATGTCGATAAAACCAGGCACGCCGATCCCGATGCCGTAAAAACCAGCGGCGCCAAATCGGGCGCGCAGTTGATCGACGGCGCCGGCGATATCGTCGAGGACCGCCTCGCGCCCTTCTTCAAAATTCGTTGAGCCAGATGTCTTATCGAGGATATTACCGGTGCGGTCGATGGCGGCTGCTCGCAGGTTCGTGCCGCCAAGATCGACGCCAATGGTGTAGGCGAGATCGGACATGAATGGGCAGCATAGCACGGAGACCGGCGCTAGCTATTGGCCACTTCCATGGTGGCGCCCCGCAACCAGCGCTGGATTGCCTCCGCCATGGACTGGATCTCCAGGGGCTTGGGGAGGTAGTCGTCCATACCAGCGGCGAGGCAAGCTTCGCGATCTCCCGCCATGGCGTTGGCTGTCATGGCAATGATGGGTGTTCGCTCACCGCCATCTTCCATGGCGCGGATTGCCTGAGTGGCGGCGAATCCATCCAACTCGGGCATCTGACAATCCATAAACACCATGTCGTACCGGCCTTCACGCCACATGCCCACCGCCGCCGAACCGTTGGTGGCAATATCCACGCTGCAGCCGAGTTTCGTCAGGAAGGCCACGGCCACCTGGCGATTGATCTGGTTGTCTTCAACCACAAGTACCTTGGCGATGCGTCCAGGAGCGGACAGGGCAGAGAGACACGATGCATTGGATGGTTCCGGCGCCGATTCGGCGACTACCTGCAGCGGCAATCGAAGCGCGAACGTCGATCCACGTCCCAGCTTGCTTTCCACGCTCACTTGGCCACCCATCAGTTCCGCGAGCTTCCGCGAGATGGCAAGCCCAAGGCCCGTGCCCCCGTACTTGCGCGCCATGCTGTGGTCCAATTGGCTGAATTCGGTGAACAGGATGGGAATCATCTCTTCGGCAATTCCAATACCGGTGTCTGCAACGGCAATGGTGACCTCGGAGTGCGCGCCCGCATTGTGAACGGACACGGTGACGTCAACCGAACCGCGCTCGGTATATTTAACGGCATTACCGACTAGATTGAGGACAATCTGGCGGATGCGGCCGGCGTCGCCGGCAAAGTGCTCAAACTCACCATCCGGATAATGCAACCGTAGTTGCAACCCTTTTTGCCGCGCGCCTGGCTGCAGCAATTGAACTACGTCCGCCAGCAGCGCGTTCAAATTCATTGGCGCCGACTCCACACGCACCTTCCCGGCCTCGATCTTCGAAAAATCGAGGATGTCGTTGATCACGGCGAGCAGGCCATCGGCTCCGCGCCGAGCAGCATCGGCGAAACCTCTTTGCTCCTTGTTCAGTGGCGTTTCCAGCAAAAGCTGCGTCATGCCCATCACGGCGTTCATCGGCGTGCGGATTTCGTGGCTCATCATGGCGAGGAACAAGCTCTTGGCCTGAGTTGCCACCTCAGCCTGGGCGAACGCTTCCCGCAGGTCTGCCTCCTGGCGCGCGAACAACAGCGTCTGCCGCTTTTTTAACATCGCCCAGCACCCGCAAATGGTGACGTGCATGAGCACGATCCCGAAGTGAAAAAACAGCTTCGTGAATCCAACGTAGCTCTCCGGGAAAAAGTACAGTTGCGTACCGGAATTCTGGAGAATAGCGAAGAGAAGGTGTTGCCCGATGATCAGCAGCGCGCCCGGCCACATGGACAGCCAATCTTGGTAGACCAGCATCATCGTGAGGCCGGTGAAGAAGAAGAAATGCATTTCCGGCATGCCATGGAGTTGGTAAATGTGCAAGGCGACAAACGCCTGGAGAGAGATTCCGGCGATACACCGCGTGAGAAGCTGGCCCGGCAGCAGTCTCATGCTGACTTGAAACATCGCAACCGCGAGCGTGCTGATGGAGATGGTCAACAACCAGGTGTCGTAGAAAAAGGCAAGTAACAGCGCAATCACCGCGTGGAAGCACAGGAACACGCTCATCAGGCGGTCGCCCCGCGCGTGAATGCCCTGCATGATCGCGGCTACTTCAACTTTCGTAAAGCCGAAGGTCTCGTTCACGTACTCCCGGGCGGCGGCGAATCGTGCGACGTTGCTCTGGACGATATTCATATAGTCCCGGCCGATCCTTTGCTTTAGTTACCTACTTATCGGCCGGGGACACCCATATGCTGTAGAGGCAGCTATGTTTACTGGTTCAGATGGGCGGCCCGCCAGCATTTTGTCCAGTGCGATGCGCGCGAACTCGGTCTCGGGCGACGTACAATAGCGCGTCAAGTTATAGTTTCCCCGGTAGTACAGGCGGCCGTTGGGGTCGATGAGAACCGCCTGTGGGGTGGCATACACACCCGTGAGCCGGGCGATTTCGCCGTGTTCGTCCACAATGGACTCAATGCCGAGATCCAACTTACGGAACGACTCCGCAAGCCTCCGCGCCCCTCCCTCGCCCTGAAGAACGGCGATGAAGCGCACGCTGCGGCGGTGGCGGCGAATGAGGGCCCTCACGTGTTCAATGTTGAAACGGGAGCACGGGCAATCCGGATTGAAGAAATGCAGGAAAATGGGCTTACTTATTTCCGCGGGCACGCCAACCGATGCCAAAGCGAGCTTCGCACCCATATCCGGCTGTTGGAGATCGGCTGGCCGAACGGCCGGCATTGAGTATTGCCAGTCTTGATGCCAAAATACGGCGATGATGGCCGACAAGCACAGGCAAGTGCTAAGAAGCACGATCCAGGTGCGCCCGTACACCTTTTCCCTCCCAGTTAATGAGTCTGAGATGAACATAGCACGAAGAGATGCCGGAGAGAGATAAAATTGGACCGAACCGCTCCGAAATGCCTAAGGCGTTCCAATGGGTTCGATCCAAAATTCTTACTTGACCCAAGAGTAGAAAGGGCGTAGAAAACAGAAATGCCATCAAATGGAACCGTGCACGTTCTGGTTGGGACTAAGAAAGGCGCCTGGATGTTGAAAGACGCCGGTGGGAGGCGGCGCTGGAACATATCCGCTCCGATCTGTTTCGGAAACATTATCTATCATTTTGTTCAGGATCCACGGGATCCGAAGCGGATGGTGATCGCCGCCAAGGCGGGCCATTTGGGGCCCACCGTGATGGTGAGCTCGAACGGCGGCAAGAAGTGGACCGAGGCAAAGAAGCCACCGGCATTTCCCGAGGGACTGATCCACAAGTCCGCGCAGGGGGATCAACCAAGAACAGTCGACCATGTTTTTTGGCTCCAGCCCGGCCATGCGACCGAGAAGGGAGTGTGGTACGCCGGGACGTCGCCGCAGGGCCTGTTCCGCAGCGATGACCACGGCGTCACATGGGAAAGTATGGACGGCTTCAACGGGCACGAGAAGTGGCATGATTGGTGCGGTCCCAAAGAGCAAGCTCCTCCGGATGGGGCGCGTCTGCATTCAATCAACGTCGATCCGCGGGACGCACGGCACCTCTATATAGGAATGTCTTCGGGTGGCGTGTTCGAGTCGACGGATCGCGGCGCCTCGTGGATTCCGCTCAACAAAGGCTGCGCGGCCGACTTCATTCCGACGCCCGATCCCGAGTACGGCCATGATCCGCATTGCGTGCGGTTGCACCCGCTGATGCCAGACCGGCTCTATCAACAAAATCATTGCGGCATCTACCGCATGGAGCGGCAAAAGGCGGTTTGGGAGCGCATCGGAATGAAGATGCCGAAGAAGGTAGGGGACATCGGATTCCCGATGGTGCTGCATCCGCGCGATCCGGATACATGCTGGGTGGTTCCAATGGATGGTACCAGTGTGTGGCCGCGCACAAGCGTGGACGGCAAGCCGGCAGTGTTCAAGACGGAAAACGCGGGGAAGAGTTGGATCAGGCAAGACAAGGGAATGCCAGCGGCCAACGCATGGTGGACCGTTTTCCGGCAGGCGATGACAGCCGATGCGGAAAAAAGCGTTGGGCTTTACCTCGGAACCACACAGGGGGCGATTTGGGCAAGCCGCGATGAAGGCGAGAGCTGGCGTTTGATGGCCGAAGGGCTTCCACGGATGCATAGCGTGGAGGCGGCGTACCTCTAGTGGCGGTCCAGGT
>DASRHX010000748.1:0-9435 GCA_035650295.1 Bryobacteraceae bacterium
AGCAAGGAAGAGGTCGCCCCACAGCCGGTCGATCTCCATCGGATTCCGCCCCAGCAGACGCGTCGCGAAGCACTCCAGAACCGCCGCTGACTCCGGCCCCGCGCACGGATAGGTCTCGCCCAACCCTACCAGGCCATCGTCGGTGTAGAGCCGCACCCACAGCCAATCAATCTGCCCAGCGTGAACCGTAATCCCCCGCCGGTAGCGAATCGTTTCGACGCCGGTGATCTTCATAACACGCCAGCATAACAGTCCAATCTTCCCAGCCCGCGGGCGTTACACGGCGTTAGGCAATCACGGCGTCTTCTGCTTACGGATCTCTTCATTAATGATCCGCGTGAACTCTTGAACGAACGGGCGGCCCCTCGTAAGGAGATTTTCCCTCGTCATGTAGTCGAGGGTAATGTCAGGAATCACGCCGATGTTTTCAATGAACGGGGCCGTAGGCATATCCGGCGATACGATGTCCTGCCGGCGGACTACCAGGCTGTTGGTATTGGTGGCCGTCGCTTCCGAATAAAATCCAGCAGGCCAGCCTGAGATAGATCCGCCCCAGCCGCCAGTACGCATTCCTACAATTGGGCCGCGCTTGTTGTCCTGCATCATGGCCGGGAAGATGTCTCCGAAGGACACGCTGAACTCGTCAACCAGGAAGATGATGGGTTTATCGTAGGCGAGCACGCGGCCATCCGGAGCAGTGTGCGGATCGTTTTCAAAGGAAGCAGGGCGGAGCGCAGGCGAGGTAACTGCGGATGTACACGCCGGAAACGCGCCCGTCATCGCCCGATTCTCCTTCTGGCTGGCCTTCAACTCTGCCAATATTGCGGCGTAAGTGCGGATCACCCATTGTTCCGCACCCATCTGTTGTGCGGCATTAAGGTAGTTCTCATAGACAAATATCAAACTCTGGGTAGGCCGCAGTTGCTCGCCAAAAAACCAGAATCTATTGGGTATGAAACGAGCAGCATAGTCGAGCCCAATGCATCCGCCTCCGGTGTTCCGGGAAATGTCCACTACCAGGCCGTCAGTATTTGCCCGGAAGAACGCGATCTCGGCATCGAGCAGAGCAAGAACCATCGCGGGCGGCATTGAGAAACTGAAATTCGGGATCCGCAGAAAACCGATGCGGTTGCCTTCCGATTCATAAACGCCGGAATAGAAAGGATCCGACGGCAGGCGGCCCAAGCGGAGCTGAAAGCCCTGCGGCAGGTTGTAGTAAGGGTTGCGGACCCCCCATCCTGTGACATAGCTGCGTTCGCCGGATTCTCCATTCTCGTCCTCAATCACCCGATGCCGCCCAAGGTAACGGGCTGCCGGAACCGACCAGTTGTGCAGATCGTTCAGCAATTCCATCGGATCGAAGCCTGACAAGCTCCGGCTCAAGCCAGGTGCGCGCCCAAAGAAAGGCGACGGTACCGGGCCAATGTTCTCCAGCGGGGTTCCAGTCTTGGTCCAGCGGATCGTGTACGACTCCAAGTCGCCCGAAGCCCGGCGAACAACGATCTGCGATTCGTCCGGGAGTTCCGTAGCTCGCGGATACTCCGATTGACGGCGGAAGGTGATGGCGTCCGCGGCGGCGCGACGGGTGGTCCGGGGGTTGGAATAGCTCTGCTGCGACGAGAGTTCCTCCATGAGCATCTCTACTGGCTTGCCGTCCAGAGAAACCAGTTCGTCACCAATTTGGAAAGGGTAGTCAGCGATAGGTAGGCGGGAGCGGACAATCTGCTCGATGAGTACCGTTTCGTCATAGATATCCACATAGACGCCGAGGTCGGCGAGGAAAAGGGATGGAGTGGAGAAGCCTGTATGTCCATCGCGGAAAGTCGCCACGAACTTAGCGGCAGTTTCATAGTATTCGATGTCGGTTTTCGCGGCCCGTACCCGGTCTATCCACGGACGGATATCAAAAATGTTCACGCGCAAAGATTGCATCTTCCAATTTGCAGGGCCGTAGCGTTTTGCGTAGAGAGAAGCAAGTACCTGAAAATCGAGCAGCCGTTGCTCCGGCGTCATTTGTGCGAACAACGGCAGGGCGGTTGTCGCCATCAAGATCGCTATCAGGATTCCGGTCCGGCGTATGGTTTTGGAGGAAGTTGGAACAAGGTAAGACATAACAAACACCTCTTTACCGGGATCTCCCTTTTGGGTTCCCAATCGGCTGGAGTATATATCAGACTTCCTCAAACGTGAAAAGGCCCCACCCAGCGGGGTGAGGCCCAATTTGTTTCCTATTCTAGGTGCGCGGGGAGTCTACATCGGCTCCGGCATGTTCAGCCCGGACCGCTGCAGCGCCTTGGCGATCACTTCGATCGACTGCGCGTGCGACACGACAAGCGACGTCGACACCTCGGAGATCATCATCTGACGCGCCCGGTCCAGCATCTTCTTTTCGCGGAACGAAAGCGTCTTCTCTCTTTGTTGCAGGAGAAGGATTTTCAAAACCTCGGCTACTTCAAAGATGCTGCCGCAGCGCATCTTTTCCGAGTTTTCCTTAAACCGGTTCTTCCAGTCGGCCATCTTGCGGGCCTTCCCTGTCGCCAGGTACTCCAGAACCTTCTTTATCTCGCTGCCACGAGTTACCTTCCTCAGTCCCACGTCACCGACGTGCGAGAAAGGTACCATGATGGTCATGCTGTTTGAAGCAAGACGGAGCAGGTAAAATCTCTCCATCTGTGAGCCGAAAAACCGGGTGCTGATATTCTCAATCGTTCCAACACCCTGATTCGGGTAAACAACTCGTTCCCCAATATGAAAGGTCAGGCACGGACCCACTGTACACCTCGCTGAAGTTGTCTTTCTAGCTACCGATGTAGAAGTATTAGGTTAAACCCGGCTTCATGGAATTGTCAACACGTCGCGGTACCCAAATGGGTTATTTTCCGCGTCCAACGGCGATTGTAGACACTGAACGGGTTACGAGTGGAATTGAGTAATTGCTTTGGTACGATTCTTGCTCTTGCATTTTACACTCCATTTGGGTGTATAGGGCCCTGAAAACGTTTGCAACAGCCTTCTCCCTTTGAGCGCGTACACTTGATTGAGGTGATAAACAGCCCTTAACCGCTTTTCCGGCCTCAGCGTAGCGTAAATTTAACTCGCCAGCCCGATTTTCCCCGCCGTGTACATCCGTCGTGTCACAGGCGTCAAATTCCGCTCCTGGCGTCTAGTTAACAGGTCGTGATGTGAGACCTTCGCCAAGTGCTCCGGAATCGCCCAAACGGGTTCCGGCGATGTGCGCCAGCCCAAGTGGTCGAACCGCTCCAAGTTCACGGGCCGCGAATACTTTCGCATCGTCCGCTCTCGGCGCCGATTAAAGTAATGCTCGAAATAAGTCATCGCAAGCTCGCGCAATGTACGGTATACGGGCGCGCGGCCGCCTAGACCGGAGTAGTTTGACTTTCCGATTGCGCCCCACGCCCCATTCAACTTGTAGACGGCCACCACGTGATCCCAGTCCCGCTCCGCCTCGAAGTCGAGGATCAGCGGAGGATGACCATGGAAGCTCAATGCCGCCGCCGCGAACATTGCCCCTTCCATGCACTGCGCTGTGCGGTCGCGCATCACCAGCCGCGGCGAACGGCAGGTCGCTCCTCGCAACTCGCGGTTATAGTCCACATCATCGTCCAGGAAGCTCTGAATCTCATCAGGCGTCCGCAGCGAGCGCAACAGCCGTGTCTCGCTCAGGGTCCAGTTCAAGCGCGCGGGTTTCATATGGGGAAGGTAGTGCTCCGAATTTTCTCACACGCCGGTGGAACTCCGAAATGGCTTTTTCAAGGTCCATCGAAGAAAATTCGGGCCAAGTCTTCGGTGTGAACCAAAACTCGGCATAAGCGCTCTCCCAGAGCAGAAAATCGCTTAATCTCTGCTCGCCCGCCGTGCGGATGAGCAGGTCCACGTCGGGTACGGCATCCGGCGTCGTACCAGGCGTCGCCCCCATCCGCGCTGCTTGCTCGATCGCATAGCGCGAGGAATAGTCCACCGCCAGCCGCAGCGTCAAACGCTCCCCTTGGCGTGTGGCCCACTCCGACTGCAAAATCGCCGCGTAAAGTTGCGGCGCCAGCCGGTCCCGCCTGCCCACCACCTGGAGCCGGATCCCATCCCGCACGCATCGCCCTGTTTCGCTTTCCAGGTACTGAGCGAACAGCCGCATCAGCCCGTCCACCTCTTCGGCCGGACGCTTCCAGTTGTCGCTAGAAAAAGCGTAGACGGTTAGCTCGCCCACTCCCATTTTTGCCGCCGCCTCAGCCACCTCCCGCAAAACCGTGGCGCCCCGCTCGTGGCCGGCAAGCCGCGGCCAACCCCGCGCGGCGGCCCAACGCCCATTGCCGTCCATGATGATCGCCACATGCAGCCGGTCGTGCATGGAAGCAGTATGCACCAATTACTTTGCAATGTAAAGTAGGTGCTTCCCCTTAGGCGGTAGGACTATTGTTCACGTAGGCTATACCCCACGGACCATATCAAAATGTGAGCTTCTTCCTATCGAGTTCCGCAACCCGGCTGTATACATTGAGTACAGAGGAAGGCAGCCGTTTCCGGCGCACCTCGCAGAATATCGGTTAGCAAGTTCTCTCTTTGTTATTTAGCTCGTGTTTCCGAAATGCAAACGGGCGGCCCTCAGCAGGCCGCCCGATTTTTTTTCATGCCAACGCTACTCGCGCCAGGGCCGCGTATGCCGCGCGGTTAGCGTTGATACTCCAGCCTGATATCCCCATTCACAGTGCGCATCCGTATCTCCGGCTGGCACATGTTCGGCACTCCGCCCAACTGCGCCACCAGATGATGTGCACTCTCTTCCACCGTCTCGGACACCGGAAACTTCATATCGATTCCGCCGTTGGTTGTATTAGCAAACAGACGCGCCGGATCGAGCGAGGCCAAGGTCAAGGTCAGGTTCCCATTCACCGTCTGCAACTGGCTCTCTTGCTGGCGTCCGGTTCGCATGGTGGCGTGAATCGAGCCGTTAATCGAGGTTGCGTGCGCCGGACCCGAACCTTCGATCTCGATGTTGCCATTCACAGTGTGCGCTTCCACGCCGCCCGACACGCGATGCGCCTGAACTTTCCCGTTCGCCGTTCGCCCCACAAAGCGCACCCCGCGCGGCACCCGCACCAGGAAGTCGACCTTCACATCGTTACCGCCAGGTGTAGCCGCTTCGGCCGACGCCTCACTGCAGAATCCCGCCGCATCCTTGCTCCCGCTTGGATACACCGCGCAGATCGTCGCCCCGCGGTCGTGTTCTACCACCGACATCCTTACTTCCGACGGATCGTCGAATTCGCCGGACTTCCGCGCGACCACTTCCACTTCGCTCCCTTCAGACTCTTCCACTACCAGGTCCCCGTTCACGCCTTTGATTTCGATCGATAGCCCTGCGCTAATCCGCGCTTCATAGCGGAACTCGTAGGGGGTCTCGTTGATACGCCGCGCAAACGCGGGTGTGATTATGCCCAGCACCAGCAGTAACAGCCCAATGTGGCGCGCCATGGAACGATTAGACATACCTCGGCCTCCTTCGGCTCTGCCGGGCAACCATCCCAGTCCATCCACCCAAACAACAAACTACCTACCGGTCCCTTTCCCCAAAGTGCACGGCATTGGACAATCATACAGCAAACATCCGGCGTAGGCACCGGCTAGGCACCCTGCGTGCAGATAGTCAGGTGATGCATGCAAAAACGTTACTTTTTGTGCTGGCTGCCTTCAACCCCCTCCTTGCTGATCCGATACCGGTGCGGCACCCGCAAGGACTGCTCCGCGGGTTCCTCGTGCTCCGCGCTCAGGACGGAGCCATGCTCGCCACGGGGGATTTGAGTCAGGTATCCAATGGCGCTCAGGTCACCAACCAACTTGTATTTCGATTCAAGGACGGCTCTCTCCATGACGAAACGGCCGTCTTTTCGCAGCGCCGCACATTCCGGCTCCTCTCTTACCACCTCGTGCAAAAAGGACCGTCATTCAAACGCCCCACTGAGATGCGGCTCAACACCTCCAACCGGCAGGTCGCCATTCGGTACACCGACGACGATGGTAAAGAAAAGACGGAAAATGAACGGCTGGAAAAACTCCCTGCCGACGTCGCCAACGGCCTGGTGATTACGCTGCTGAATGACGTCGACCCAAAATTGAAGACGACTGTATCCATGGTCGCAAGCACGCCCAAGGCGCGGCTCGTGAAGTTGGAGATCTCCTCGGAAGGTGAGGAGGCGTTCTCCGTCGCCGGCGCCCCCCACAAAGCGATCCGTTATCTCATCAAAGTCGATATCGGAGGCATCAGCGGCATCATCGCGCCCATCATCGGCAAGCAGCCGCCCGACACCCGCATCTGGATCACTTCAGGTCCCGCCCCAGGTTTCCTCAAATCGGAAGGTCCCCTCTGCGAAGGCTGCCCCATCTGGCGCGTTGAACTTGCCAGCCCCGTGTGGCCCAACAAGAGCGAGTAGGGCGGTGTGCTTCATCTCCGCTCGTACACTTCCTCCCGAATACTGCAATCGCCACATGTCCCGCGCCACCCACCATGTCTGCCGGCGTTACCCTTTCGCGCGGATCGTTCGGATATCGCACCGCCGGGGCCGCGCTAAAATCAAATCGTCATGCCGACGCCCCCCGTCTCGCGCCGCTCGGTGATCGCCACCTCCCTTGCCGCGCCTCTCCTCGCCGCCGACTTCTACCCCAAAGTCCTCGGCGCGCAGCTTTACACCGTCCGCGACATCCTTCCCAAAGATCCCGCCGCCGTCATCAAGGGTATTGCCGCCATTGGCTACAAAGAAGTCGAAGGTTCACCTGAACTCCTCACTCAATACGCCCAACTGCTTACCGACAATGGCCTCACCATGCCCTGCGCGATGGTCAATCTGCCCGCACTTGCCGCCGAAAAGGTCGACGCCACCATCTCAGAAGCGCACAAACTTGGTCTGAAAAACCTTGGCCTCTCCTATCTGAACGAGAAGGAACGCGCCGACATTCCCGCGGCTCTCAACGCAATGAATCGCGCCGCCGAGCTCGCGCACAAGGCCGGCATGCGCTTCTACTATCACAACCACTGCTTCGAATTTGCAGGCGCACCCGGTCAGCGTGTCTTCGACCGCATCGTCAAAGAATGCTCGCCCAACGTAATGCTCGAATGCGATGTCTTTTGGCTCACCATCGGTGGCCAGGACCCCGCCGCCGTCATTACGCAACTCGGCAACCGCGTCCTCAGCCTTCATCTCAAAGATGTCGCGAAGGGCACCGCAGTCTACTACAAGGAAAGCGACGTCCCGCGCACGGCGTTCAAAGAAGTGGGTAACGGCACAGTGGATTTCAAGACAGTCCTCGCCGCTGCGAAAAAGGCCAGTGTGCAACACTTCTTCGTCGAGCAGGACCAAACCCCCGGCGACCCCCTCGCGAGCATCCGGCAGAGTTACGAGTACTTGCGCTCACTGAGTTAGACCGCCTCACCCGCATGGGCCGCGTCGACAGCGCGATTCAAAGCTTATACGCCTCCACCGCCGTCAATCCCAATATCCGGTCCCGCTCGCTCTCGCTCAATCCCGCAATCGCTGTGTTCACCACCTGCCACCAATGCGAATATGGGCACGCCACCAGCATCACCGGCCAGTCCGAGCCGAACATCAGACGCTTCGGTCCGAATGCTTCCAACACTGTGTCGATGTAAGGTCGCAGCGTCTCCGGCGTCCAAGTCTCCCAATCGGCTTCGGTCACCATGCCGCTGATCTTGCAATAGACGTTGGGCCGCTTCGCCATCTCGCGAATATCTGTCGTCCATGGCTCAAGCTCGCCTGCCTTGATCTTCGGTTTGGCGATATGGTCGAGCACGAATACCTGATCAGGATGCCTGTCCACGAACTGGATTGAAGGCTTCAACTGCCGTTCGAAAATCAAAATGTCGTAAACTAACCCGAACTTTTTCAACTGCGACACACCTCGGCTCAGGTCATCGCGCATGATGAAGTTCACGTCTGGTTCGTCCTGCACCACGTGGCGGACGCCTTTGAACTTGGCGTGCGCCTTGTAATGCTCGATGACGTTCTCCACGCCCTCTTCCACCAACGGCACCCACCCCACCACGCCACGGATGAACTCATTTTTGGAGGCTTGTGCCAATAGGAAATCGGTCTCCTCCACCGTCTGCCTTGCCTGCACGCTGACCACGGCATCCACACCCACTGGCGCAACGGCGGCCTTGAGATCGGAAGGTTCAAAGGTTCGCCGGATCGCCTTCATCGGCTCACCAATCCAGCCATACTCTTGAACCGAGTAATTCCAAAAATGATGATGGGAATCGACGCGAAGGACCATGACGGAACCCCCATGATACGCTAGCCCAGGTGAAGGCGCTCCAACTCTCGGCACTGCAAACCATTGGCTTGGTCGACGTTCCCGAACCAGCCCCGCCACCGCCCGGCCACGCTCTGGTGCGCACCCTCCGCATCGGTGTCTGCGGCAGCGATCTCCATGCGTACAACGGCCGCCAGATGTTCGTCGAATATCCGCGCATCCTCGGCCACGAACTCGCCGTCGAAGTTCTCTCCGCTCCCGAAGGCTCCGGCTTTTCGCCCGGCGATATCGCCTGCGTCAACCCGTTCCTCTCCTGCGGCGCCTGCCACACGTGCCTCGCCGGACGCACCAACTGCTGCACGCGCCTCCGCACTCTCGGCGTTCACATCGACGGTGGCATGTGCGAACGCTTCACTCTCCCCACCGCCAAGCTCAACTCCGCCGCCGGACTCACGCTCGAACAACTCGCTACCGTCGAACCACTCTGCATCGGCCATCATGCGGTGCGGCGCGGCGGCCCTCAGCCTGGCGAGCGCGTGCTGATCGTCGGCGCCGGTCCGATAGGTCTCGCCGTATTCGAAGGCCTGCGTGGTTCGGGCGCGCGCGTTACCGTTGCTGAACGCAGCCCCACGCGGCGGCGCTTCCTCACCGAACGGCTGGGCCACAAAGATGTCGTTGAGTCGGCCGAGGGCCTGCTGGCTGAGTTGGTAATCGACGCTACTGGCGCGCCTGCTGCCATGAGCGCCGCACCGCAAAACGTCCTGCACGGCGGACGCCTCGTCTTCGTCGGCCACCACCCCGGCGACATCGCGCTTCACAACCCTCTCCTTCACGCCCGCGAGGTCACGGTCCTCTTCAGCCGTAATGCGAACGAATCCGACTTTGGCTGGGTCATCTCACGGCTTCAGCAGAAGGTCATTGACTCCACTCCATGGATCGCGCCGCTCACCGCACCGTCCGAAGTCGCGTCTTCTTTTCCCATCTGGCTCGATCCCGAACAAGGCATCGTCAAACCGGTGATTTCCTTTTCCTGATTGTTTCCGCGATAAGTATTTCGTAGAATTGTTCCGCGCATTTCCCGGTAAATCGGAGTCTCGGGAGGGAACCCGCCTTATGACTGACCAAGCCAGCCGACTGCAAGCAATTCTCAACCGC
>DASRHX010000749.1:0-5227 GCA_035650295.1 Bryobacteraceae bacterium
TCGAGAACAGCCCAAAGGAGCTAGATGCCGAGAAATCGGAGGAGAAGGAATCCATCGAAAGCTCTTCGCCGCCGAGGATGGGAGCCGGATCGACGATATAACGAAGGTAGTAATACTCTTCGAAATACTCACCTTCCGGAATGGTGATGTCGAATCCACCAGTGGCGACGTTTGGCGTTAGCAAGAAGTCGTCGGCCGTCAATGAGCCACCCGGAGTCAGGTCGAGGAAAGTCCGGAATCGCTTATATTCTAGTTCGCCGATAAAGCACGAGGTCTCCTCGTCCGGATAGTTGGCAACGTAGCTGGCATACGAGCCGTCGGTGCAAGCAATCGGAGCCGCCATCAATTGGTATGTAGCCAGACACGTCGCCAATCCGGCGAAAACGATAAAATGTTTCAACTGTCGCATAGGAGCGGGATCCTCAATCTGATGTCGAGTCAATCTCCAGATTCGATCAGCCTGGATCGTGGCGGTCGCGCTACATGGCGATTTCGTTACCAAAGTCGCGCCAATCAATTCGGAGAATCCTAGTGTAAGCAGTTCCGGTGGAGAATTAACTACCTGTCGGTTCCAATTTCGGGTAGGAAAGTACTAGTCCTGTACTAAGTACTTGGAGCCTGGGTTACGGACTCAGTAAGAGCAGTCCAGTGAGTAGTTATGCACCGACGCTCATGCGCGCTTTGGCGACAGCCTCTTCCACTTCGTTCTGGTACTGAGCCAGCAACTCAGGCGAAGAGGCCTCGAAACGGAGGACGAGAACAGGTTGGGTGTTGGAGGCGCGCGCAAGTCCCCATCCGTGTTCGAAAATGACTCGCACGCCGTCGACATCGACCACTTTGTGCATCTTGCGAAAGTGCTCGGCGACGAGACGAATCACTTCGAACTTGGTCTCGTCCGAACAGTCCACTCGAATCTCGGGCGTGGACACCATCTGAGGCAGCCCTTCAAGCTGCGCCGAAAGGGGCTTACCGGAATTGGCGACGATTTCAAGCAGGCGCCCCGCGGCGTAAAGAGCGTCGTCAAAACCGTAGAAGCGATCGGCAAAGAACATGTGACCCGACATTTCACCGGCCAGTTCGGCGTGCTCCTCTTTCATCTTCGCCTTGATCAGCGAGTGACCCGTGCGGTACATGATAGGCTTGCCGCCGAGCCTTTCCAACTCGTCGTAGAGGACCTGCGAGCACTTCACTTCGCCGATGAAAGTGGAACCCGGTTTGCGCGTGAGAACCTCGCGAGCGTAAATTAGCAGCAAATAATCGCCCCAGATGACTTTACCGTTTTCGTCCACGGCGCCAATTCGGTCAGCGTCGCCATCGAAAGCGATCCCCAATTCGGCTCCTTCCCGCTTCACGGCCGCCTGGAGCAGATTCAGGTTCTTCTCGACCGTCGGATCGGGATGGTGATTGGGGAAGTTGCCATCCATCTCGAAGTAGAGCTCGGTGGCATCCACATTGAGCTTCTTCAGCAGCTTCGTCATGGCCGGTCCGGCGGTTCCATTGCCCGCATCCACGACAACCTTTACCTTGCGCTTCCAGTCGAAAAATGCGGCGATATTCTCGACGTACTCATCTTCGATATTGTGGGTCTTGACACTCCCCTTCCCGGATGCGAAGTCGTTATTGACGATCAACTGGTAGATCTTCTGGATCTCGTCGCCGAAGATCGTCGTCTTGCCGCATACTACTTTGAAGCCGTTATAGTCCTTCGGATTATGGCTTCCGGTGATTTGCACGCCACCATCGGCATGCAGGTGCATACAGGCGAAATAGAGAAGCGGGGTAGGCACCACGCCGACATCGGTGACCTCGCATCCCGAGGCAAGCAACCCTTCGAGTAGTGCGTCATGGAGGCGGCCACCAGAGAGCCGGCAATCGCGGCCGAGGTTGATCTTCTTGCCAGCCTTTCGCTGAAGGTATGTACCGATGGCCCGGCCCAACTGCTGGATCCCATCACTGGGCAGATCGACGTCCGCAACTCCTCGGATGTCATACTCGCGGAAGATGTTGGCCTTGAGCATAACCCTAGACGTTAGCAGATTTGCCTACGCCAGAGGCCCTCACCGTGGAAGTGGCTCAGCCGACATCGGCAAGTTGCTTGTTTAGGTGGTCGAGGGCGGCTTGGAGTTGGGAACGGCGCCGGGGATGCGGGGTAGCGAGCAATTCCCGCTCGATGCGGGCAAGATCCAATTCGATCAATTGCCGCTTAGAGGTCTGCTCGATCTGTTCCGGAGTGAGAACTCTCTTTTTGACGCGCATCGCTCCTTCAGCTTGCGCCTGCTGGGATTCGACTTCCTTACTCTCCCAACCGCGAGCCATATACAAGCCACTCTTATAATAGCGCGTTACGAGGCAGCGAGGCGCGCTCGGCTCAACCCAGCAGGTTTTTCAAGACGGAATCCCAAGGTTTGCGGTATGGCCGCTCGAGCATGGCCGACGCCTCGCGGTCGCCGATGATTTCTTCCTTCACTGGGTCCCACTTCAACTTCCTGCCAACGCGAAGGCTGATGTTGCCAAGGTGGCAGGCTACAGCGACGCGGTGCCCGTCCTCCACCTCGGAGATAGGTTTCTGGCGTGACTTCACGCAGTCCAAAAAGTTGCGCGCGTGGAGGTCGAACTGTTCGTCGGACGACCCTGGCTGCTTCATCGCTTGAGTCCAAGGATCGGGCTTCACCTCGACCCGTTGCGCGGCGCCCACGGCCTGGCCTCGGAAGCGGGGAATTAGATTCTCCGGAGGAAATTTGAGGTCGGACACCACCTCGAATCCACCGCGGCTGACGGCCAAACTGCCTTTCGTTCCGTAGAAACATAGGCCCGGGCCTTCGCGGTGCCCGAGGCTCGCCTCGCGGCTGGAATAGATGGCGGTAAAGCCGGCGTACTCAAAGATGGCGTCCTGCGTGTCGGGAGTTTCACCGGTGCCTTCCAGGGCAAGACGGCCACCCACGCTGCACACGCCTGTGGGCCCGAGCACATCCATGTACCAGTGCATGATGTCGATGTGATGGGCGCCGAGGTTGGTCATCTGGCCGCCCGAATAGTCCCAGAACCAACGAAAATGATAGATTCCGCGTTTGGCGTTGAAGGGCCGCTTCGGTGCGGGCCCCAGCCACATGTCGTAGTCGAAGTCGGCGGGCGCGGTCGAGTCCGGCGTCACACCGAAACCAGGCATGATGTTGCGATAGGCTGTCATGCGCACCGACATCACTTTTCCAATGTGGCCACTGCGGATCAGTTCGCGCGCTTTTTGGTAGTGAAGTCCTGAGCGCTGCTGGGTGCCCGTCTGCACTACGCGATTGTGTTTGCGAGCAACCTGCGTCATCCAGCGCCCTTCCTTGACGAAAACGGTGAGCGGCTTCTCTACGTAAACATCCTTGCCGGCGGCGCAGGACATCATGGTGAGCAATGCGTGCCAGTGGTCAGGCGAGGAGACCACCACGGCCTGCACGTCCTTGTCCTCAAGCATCTTTCGGAAATCGCGATAGGCTTTAGCGCGGCCACCCAGCTCTGCCACTCCCTGGTCGAGGCGCGGTTGGTACACCTCGCACATGGCGACCATATCGGCGTCTTTCTGGCGCTTGAAATCGTAGACATGCTGCGCGCCGATCAGGCCGTAACCGATGAAGCCGACGCCAACACGGTCATTGGCGCCAAGAATGCGTTGATAGCTGGACGCCGCGACTGCCGTCAACGCGGTACGGCGCGAAACATCATTCATGGTGGGTCAAATTTTATAACAATGGAAAGTCCGGTGCGCGTTCAAACCGCAGCCGTTCTGCTGTTACCGGATGCTGGAAACTCAGCCGCTCGGCGCAACCGGGCGCCCCTTCTCGCGCAAACCCCATTGCGGGCGCTCCGCGCGGTCGCGTCCGGTCGGGGCGTCGATGAGTTGCTCGTCGCAGGCAATCACGCCCGACACGAGAGCGCCGTACAGCCGGGCGGCTTGTTCACCACCCGGAGTTGGTCGTCTTCATAGAAGGAGGTCGAGCGCGATCGGTTCCGGACTCACCTCGGGGGCAGGCGTATCTTACCGAGCACGGCCGCGTAGCGCGCGCCCGTCGCACTTGGCACGTTTGATGGCCGCCTGCGCCACGTTTCATGCGCAAGCAGCGCGAAGGCGATGGCTTCCTTGGCATCGGCGTCAAGGCCGTAGTCGGTCGACTTCGCAATTCCCGAATCGGGCAGGAAAGCCGCCAACTGCCCCATGAGTTTTGGATTGCGCGTTCCGCCACCACTCACGATAATGTCGTGCACGCGGGTGGGGGCGAAGCGGCGGATGGCATCGGCAATGGTGGCCGCGGTAAGAGCAGTGGCAGTAGCAAGCAGGTCTTCGATGGGCAATCGCGTGTCGAGTAGACGCTGCATGAATTCCGCCCCATACTCTTCCCGGCCTGCGGACTTGGGTGGGTCCTTACGATAGAACTTGTTGCGTAGCAGCTCATCGAGCAGCTTGCGGTTGACGTGCCCGCGCGCGGCAAGCGCACCATTGCGGTCGAAGCTCAGGCGGCCGCCGGTTGCGTGCGCGGCGAGTGAGTCCATCACCATGTTGCCCGGGCCAGTGTCCATGGCGAGGACCTGATCCAACTTTGCGCCTGCCGGAATGATCGTGATGTTGGCGATGCCGCCGATATTCAACGCAACTCGCGTCCGCTTGGCGTGGCGGAAATAGCGGTAGTCGACAAAAGGTACCAGTGGTGCGCCCTCGCCGCCAGCGGCAATATCAGCGGGCCTGAAGTCGCACACAACTGGCACTCCAACGCGCGCGGCGAGCACACTGCCATCGCCGATCTGCAATGTGGCTCGGCGTCCTTCGTGATAGATAGTCTGGCCGTGGCAGCCGATGAGGTCCACTTTGCTCACGATGGCCTTCGCATAAAGGTCGGCCAATTCAAAATGCAGCCGAGCGATGTCGCGCGTGTGGCAATCGGTATTCGAAACAGCCAGCAATCGCTTGCGCATCGCCGCAGTGTAGGAACGCGAACGAAAATCGATAACCCTCCCGCTGGGCAACTCAACCACAGCCACATCAACGCCATCAAGCGAGGTCCCGCTCATAATGCCCGCTACGATCATTGGCCCCTCAGTTCCTTCTGTAATTCTGCCAGCAGGTTCAGCGCGTCGATGGGGCGCAGTTCGTCGAGCTTCAATTGCCGGATACGTTCAGCCAATTGCCCGCCGACGGGTTCGAACAATTGAATCTGTAACGGCCCGATGGGCTCCACCGGCGGCGACA
>DASRHX010000750.1:0-3379 GCA_035650295.1 Bryobacteraceae bacterium
TCTGCCAGGCGGTGGTGAAATCACCGTATGGAACGGGGTCAGGATTCGCAGTGAGGCTGATTACTTTCGCGTGGTCCTCGGCAATGCCCGGCGCGTTCTCCTGATCGTACTCGACGCCGACGGCGTTCGGCGGCACCAGCATGATATATCCCGGTTCGGCGCCATCGACGCCCGCGATCCAGGATCCTTCGCGATCCACGAACTTGCCGTCTTCGTAATTCCTGACGTCTTCACCGAAGTACCAGACATTGCCGGATTCGTCCTGGGCGAAGTAGTCCTTGGTGAACTCCACCAGCACGCCATCCTCGTAGGCCGTGTGCTCGACAACAACGCACGTCACGCCCATGATCTTGATGGTCTTGTCCGTGACCGCGAAATAACTCACATCCGTGCCGTCGAGGCTGGCGTACACGTAGGTCTCGCCGGGATTGAGCGGGAAGTACGTATTGGTGATTTCGGATACGAAATTGGGCAGCGGCATGACGGGCTCCTTTCGCTGAACGCGGGGGCCCCCAATCAGCTACCGACCTCCCATGGTCTCTGACCCATGGGAGGTCGCATTGAAGCACGAAACGTGGCCAGCGGTCACCTAAGTGACAGTGAGGTGCGTGCGGATTCTCGTCCCGTCGCGATGCGCGGAAGAACTAGACCGTCAGGCTCCGTTCGGTCTGGCTGCGCGCCCAGGCAAGATAATCGTCATTGCCCCCGGCGATCGGCAGCACCAGAAAGCAGGGAGTCGTGTAGGGGTGCTGAGCCCGCGACGCGGCAACCGCGGACTCGACGAGCGAGCGGCGCGTCTTGATGAACGCCGCGACCTCCTGCGTTTCCTCGTGCTTGCCCTGCCAGACATAGACGCTCGTCATCGGAGGATAGATGTTCACGCAGGCCGCCAGCTTGCGATCGACGAGTGCGCGTCCGACCGCAAGCGCGGACTCCGTGTCGGGGAATGTGGAATAGACGAAGCAGAACTCGTTGCCCGTTTCGATCATGGGATCACCAGCTTTCGTCCAGCCGCACATGATCGGGCTGTGCAGCTACGCGTTTCAACCAAGCACTTACAGCCTTATAGCCTGAAAGTTCAAATCCACCTTCATCCGCACAATGAGTGTAACCATAGAGCGCGATATCGGCCAAGCTGTACGCGCCCCCGGCAAACCAGTCGTTGCGTGCGAGATGCGTCTCCATGACCGACAACGCCGCGTTCCCGTTCGTATGCCACTGTGGAATCAACGCGCGTTTCTGCTCCAGGGCTTCCTTGGGCTCGTGCGAAAGCCAGCGACGCGCGACCGCGATGTAGGGCTCGTGGCTGTATTGCTCGAAGAACATCCACTGCAGAGCCTGTGCTTGGCCCCAGCCATCCGAAGGCTGAAGTGCGCTTCCAGTGGTGAGGTACCAAAGGATCGCGTCCGACTCCGCAAGACAGCGACCGTCTTCCAGTTCAAGCAGCGGAACGCGGCCGTTCGGGTTCTTGGCGAGGAATTCCGGCTCGCGCGTCTTTCCGCCGTGAAGCGGATAGTCCTTCAGCATCAGCCCGACACCGAGTTGGCGCGCCGCGAGGCGGACCTTGTAGCTGTTTCCGGAAATCTGCATCTGATGAAGAATCATCGCTTTGCCCCAAAAAATAAGGGCGGCGAAGGTTTTGCCCGCGCCGCCCCAGAGAAGTTTTTTAAAGCCTCAGGCTGCGCGGAGATTGACCGCCTTGGCGCCGCGCGCGTCGGGTTGAATGTCGAACGCGACCTTCTGCCCCTCGCTCAACGTGCGCATGCCCGCTGCTTCAACAGCGGTGGCGTGGACGAACACATCCTTGCCGCCGCCTTCCGGCGAAATGAACCCATAGCCCTTCGCCGTGTTGAAAAACTTCACTGTTCCAACTGCCATGTTTGCTCCTGATGCACGATATTTCCACCGGGCGACATGCACGGCGGTGCTCCGGAGGCCATCGATTTCGGAAGTAGGCTGTCTCGTCCAGGCGCGCAACTCAGGCGGTCGGAGGCAAAACAAGCGCGCTTCATCGAACGGACGCCGTTGCGCCTTAAACATAGGCTTGGCCGGTCCAAAACTCAAGCAGCCGGACAGGCCTGGAACCTCGCCGCAATGCGGGAGTTTTCCTTTCGAGGGTCGTCGGTACCGCTCGGTACCGGCGCGAAGAAGGAGACACCCGAATGAAATTCTCGCACTCGATCATGACCGTTCTCGCGGCGTCCGCAGTGGCGACGACGGCAGCTTGGGCAGCAGAAGCGTTGACGGAAGACACGCCGCAGGCGATCGACGGCGTCGAGACCGTGTGTGACGGCGTCTCGATCGAAAATCGCCATGATGCCAAGTGGCGCGCCTATGGGCTGCGCATGGAATTCGTGGGTAAAGGCGGTCAGTATCTCGGCGGCCAGACCGTGAGCGTGAAAGGCAACGAACACGACATCTCGGTCCAATGCAAAGGGCCGTGGGTGCTGATGAAGCTTCCCGCCGGCTCGTATCACATCTCCGCCGATGTCCCCGATGCGGGCCACAAGGAGATGAACGTGCAGGTGCCGGCCAACGGGCAGCGCGTGGCGATGTTCGTCTTCCCGAATGCGGGTGGCGAGGTCACGAGGCCCTACGGCCGCAGGGACTTGGTCGCGTCCCGCTGACCTAGCCTTGTCGTTTCAGTAACGCGCGTGGGATGGAAACCCGTCCCGCGCGCGTTTGTGCGTGGCCGCTTGCCATTGTGTGCCCGGTTGGCTCAGGCTTGCCGCCGGAGCATCAAGAGGCGGCGCCATGACACGGATTCTCGCTTCAGCCCTGTTCAGTTTCGCGGCCACATCGGCATACGCGCAGATTGCGGCGGCGCCGCCGCTGCCGTTCGACTCGCCGGTGTCGATGCGATCCATGGAGGCGGTCTGCACCGGAATTGGCGCGGATGCGCGCAACGATCCGCGCTGGCCGAGCTACCCGTTGCGGATCGAGCTGGTCGGGCGCGCCGGCGAATATCTCGGCGCTGCCGAAGTCTCCCTCAGCCAGAATTCGGAGGCGATCATCAGCGTCCGCTGCAGCGGCCCCTGGCTGCTGCTGCGGCTTCCTCCTGGCAACTATGACGTAACGGCCAGCGTCGAGAACGTCTCCAAGGCCGGTAGGGTCACGGTGCCTATGACGGGGCAGGGCAGGCTGGTCCTGCGCTTTCCCGAGTTGGGCCAAGCTAAGTAGGGGCGAAACGCTCCAATTTGAATCAAAGGCACCGGACCGGGGTCAGGAATTGTTCGGACCCCGGCCTCAAACTCGCGGGTCATGAACAGCGTCTCCGCGATCTCGCTCGCCGGCCTTCAGGCCGCCGCCGCTCGCCTCGCAGCGAGCGCGCAGCGCGTCGCCTCGGACCGCGACGCCGACCTTCCGAAAGAGATCGTCG
>DASRHX010000751.1:0-10273 GCA_035650295.1 Bryobacteraceae bacterium
AGTCACCGTCGACGAACTTTTCTCCTTAGGCGCCGGCTCTCAGCCTTCCCCCGAATCTCTCGCCGCTGAAGTGCTCAGCGCCACGCCGCCCGCCAAAGGACAGCCCGTGCGCATCTGCCAGGTCGGTTCGCGCTGGGTCACCGTCCCCGTCAGCGCCACGCCGTACTACATGCCCGAGGCCGATGGCATCGTCAAGCGCGCCAGCCGCGCTACCGGGCGCGCCGACCTCTTCATCTTCGCCAAAGACGAGGCCGCGCAAAAGCGCCTCGTCCTCGCCGGATGCGATCCCGCATCAAGCCTGTTGTCGAACATGGTCGAACGGATCAGCGGAGTCGAAATCATATCGGCCGCCGCTTCCAGCAAGCTTGCCCTCACCTGGCTGAAGGAAGGCAAAGTCCACATCGCCGGATCGCACCTCGAAGATCCCAAGACCGGCGAATTCAACCTGCCGTTCGTTCGCGAAGTGTTCCCCGATGACGACTTCAACGTCATTACCTTCGCCCGCTGGGAAGAAGGCCTGGTCGTCGCTTCGGGAAATCCCAAACGTATTCGGAAGCCAGAGGACCTTACTCATCGCGGCGTTCGTTTCGTCAATCGCGAACGCGGTTCCGGCAGCCGGGCCCTTCTCGACAAGTTGCTCCAGCAAACCGCCGTTCCCGCAACCAAAGTAAATGGCTACGATCGCGTCGCCTATGGACACCTCGCCGCGGCCTACTGCGTCGTCTCCGGCGATGCCGACGCCTGCATCGCCACCCGTTCCGCCGCGCAAACCTTCGGTCTCGACTTCGTCCCCCTCCATAGCGCGCGATACGACCTCGTCATGCGCAAAAAGACTGCCGGCCTTCCCGCCGCCAAAGCGTTCCTCGACGTCCTCCAGCGCGCTACCCTTCGACGCAAACTCGAAATGCTCGCCGGCTACGATACGTCGCAAACCGGCACCCTTCTCGCCTAGCGTCATGCCGCGCCGCATTGCACTGCTCCTTCTCGCTGCGGCGAAGCCGATCAGTATTTGAACTTAAACCGCCGTAGCGCTCTACAATTGCCGCCACTGCCTCTCTACTTCATCCGCGAGATCATTGATCTCGTACCACTTGGCCTGGTCCTCAATCCTTCCCTGAAGGCGTCGAATGGTGGTGAGCGCCTTATACATCCGAACCAGGTCCCGGCGGAATCGTCCGGGCATGGTCTCTTGCTCTGCTTTGACCGTTTGCACCATGCTCAGCGCTACGGACAAGTTTTCTCCGAGCACGTCCGCGATTTCCGCCTGTTTTCTCCTCCACGGCGTAGCCTCTACATACAATTCTCCCGTCATGTAACGGTCCCTCCATCCGTCATTACTGACTTCTTGACAGTTCGGATGAAGAGATTTCGATGAATTCAACCCTAGGCGTGCGGTAGGGGAACCCCCTGAGAAATGGGACGACGTTCGTCCCTGGAAGTGCTCGCCGGGTACGATACGTTGCAAACTGGCGTGCTCGTCGGTTGAGCCGGGCTACTCCCGAAAGGCGGTCTGCCGGAGGGTAAGTCATCTCCTGCGGGCGTTAGCCGTGCTAATTTCGCCTGCCGAAACCGAAACTGCCCGAACCTCTCGGCCCCGGTCGATGATCACAAAATCCGCCACGAGTGGTGGCACTCCGGGGATGTTTGTGGTCCAGGTACCCGTACAATCCGAGTTTACGGCGTAGGTACCGGTCGCCGGACCCCTTCGAACGCCGGTCGTCGAACCGTGGCTCACCCCATTTGCGGTGAACGCACCATTGCCGTCGAAAGTGACCATCGACACAGTGACGAACGTCTCAGCCTGGCCCGCCCCTATGGTTCGCGTTCCGGTCACGAGCAAGCCATAAGCGTTCTTCAATGTTGCCGCGTCACAAGTGCGGCCCCGGCCCTCCTGAGCCATCACCATCAGTTGGCACAACAAACATCCAGCGATCAAAACAAGCTTCATTTGAGTTCTCCTTTGGCGCGCCGGGCTCGGCGTCGCAGAATCAGTCTGCGATCTGGAGTCACCACCGAAGAAGTACAGAACCGCATCCGCTACCGTACGTACGTTTTGTTTTCAATTACCTGTGCGCTTAAGATGTACGGGTGTGGGATCGTCGGGAATGACGCCGGTTTCGACATCAGTGCTCCTCGAAAAGGTGCTTTCGAGCGAGAGCTTTCGGAACTCGGGCCGTTCCAGCAAACTTCTTCGGTTTATCTTCGAGCGCGCGGCAACGGGTGATGCCGACGGTCTGAAAGAGTACTCGCTTGGCGCGGAAGCCCTGGGGCGAGGACCCTCCTTTGATCCAAGAGTAGATTCCATCGTGCGCGTGGAGGTCTCGCGTTTGCGAAACCGGCTGGAGCATTACTACGCGACCGAAGGACAGGAGGACCCCTTGCGGATTGTGTTGCCGAAGGGCGGCTACATCCCAAGATGGGAGGCCCGGGAGGCATCGGCCGGCGCTTCAACCGCTTCCATGCGGCCCCAGTTGCGCAGGGTATGGTTGGCTTCAACTGCTGTGGCCATCGCCGTACTCGCTGCGATGTGGATTTGGTTGTCAGGCGGCTCAGCGCGACGCGGAGAGGAACCGCTACAGGTTTTTGACGTGCGCCTACTGGAAGGTGCACAGGTCGGAGGCGGAACCGTGGGCACGCATGTGGTGCTTTCGCCCGATGGAACGCGCGTTGTGTTTGTCGCCTGGGGGACGGATGGCGTATCCCGCTTGTTCGCACGGCGGCTCAGTGAGACGGAGGCCGTGGAGCTGCCGGGAACCGAAGGCGCGCAGTCGCCCCTGTTTTCACCCGACGCGGCCTGGGTGGCGTTCATCTCGACGCGGGATCGGAAACTGAAGAAAACGCCTGTGACGGGCGGCTCGCCCATTGACTTGGCTACCGCGACCGATGTCTTGGGCGCTAGTTGGGGCGACAACAACGAGATCATCGCCAAGCTGGATGCAACTCCGCTCCTGTGGAAAGTTCCGGCCGACGGAACGGCGCCGACGCCGCTTAGTCATCTCCGATTGCCGCGCGACGCGGACCCCCGAATGTGGATGCAGGTTTTGCCTGGCTCCCGATCCCTAATCGTAACGATTGCACGTCAACGCGGGTTCGATGCTGCCGAGATCGCCGTCCTGTCACTGAGTGACGGTTCTCTCAAGACTCTGGTCAGAGGAGGAACCTTCGGCCGCTATGTCGCCAGTGGACACTGGTGTACATCAATCAGGGCACTCTGTACGCGGTGCCGTTCAGTATCGACCGCCTCGAACTGCAAGGATCGCCGAGACCGGTGCTGCGCGGCATAGACTACAATCCCCTGTTCGGTTACGCGCAATTCGATTTTTCGCGGACCGGGTTACTCGCATACCGCCGCAGCGCCTCGGACGGACCGTTCGAAATTCACTGGATCGAACGATCCCGGCACGAGCGTGCTGTCCACAGACAGGGACGCTACTCCTGGCCACGCATTTCCCCCAACGGCAGCACTCTGGCATTGGTACGCCAGGAAAGTGCCGGCTCGAGTCTCTGGATGGAAAGCCTTTCTGCGGCGCAGAGTCTGCCGGTTACGGCGGGAGATGAGATAGTGACATCCCCGGTTTGGGCGCCTGATGGCAAGCACCTCGTTTTTTGGAGTGCTGGAAGCGGCATTATGCTTGCCCCGGCGGATGGAACGAGCAAGCCTCGAGTTCTGCTCAGGAACAATGGCGTGCTTGCTCCCTGGTCATTCCAACCAGATGGAGGGCGGCTCGCCTACCAGTTGAGATCCCGGGAAGGCGCTCAGTTCGACCTTTGGACAGTTCCCGTGGAACAATCTGCCACGGGCCTTCAGACCGGAACGCCAGAGCCGTTTCTCGCGACGCCTGCCATCGAAGTTTTTCCTACGTTTTCTCCCGACGGCAAGTGGATGGCTTATTTGTCGAACCGGTCCGGCGCGTTTGAGCTCTACGCCCGGCCTTTCCCGAATAGCGGAACGGGCGAGATCCAGCTTTCGCGCGGTGGGGCAATGGTATTTCGCTGGCCGGTAAAGGCCGATGAAATCTTCTACCGCACTCCGAACCAGAAGATTATGGTCCTTAAAGTTCGGACCGGTGCAGGAAAGCTCGACTTTAGCGAACCGAAGCTATGGTCTGAAGTGGAATTGGCCGATACGGGAGTATTCCCGAACTTTGAGGTCACGCCCGATGGCCGGCGCGTGGCTGCACTCCTGAAGGCCGGCAATGAAGCTGCGGCAAATGTCAGTCATGTGACCATCGCGGTTAACTTCTCAACCGAGCTCCGGCGGCGGTTGGCGGTTTCAGAGCGGTAGCGGCCTTGCCTGGCCAGTATGATATTGTGACCGCCAAAGTCATGAAGCAATATTTGATAGCAGCCTTTACGCTGCTCACCGCCGCAATGCATGCGCAGACACCGGCTCCCTCCCCGGAAGCGCAACGCCCCAGCCGTCCCGCTAACCAGCAGGGCCCCAACACCGACGTCCATTACAAGCTCGCTCCCGACGCCATCCCGCAGGAAGGCGTCCCCGTCGGCGAAATCAAAGGCCCATTCACTCTTCCCAGCGAAGCCTATCCCGGCACGCAACACACTTACTGGGTCTACGTGCCCGCGCAATACGATCCCGCCGTGCCCGCCAGTCTCATGATTTACAACGACGGTCAGGCTTTCATGAACCCCCAGGGCGACATGCGCGCTCAGGTCGTGATGGACAATCTCATCTATCGCCGCGAAATCCCCGTCATGATCGGCGTCTTCATCAATCCCGGCCGGCGTCCCGATCAGCCCGAGCCTACCCCGCAAAACTGGGGTGACCGCGACACCAACCGTCCTACCGAATACAACACGCTTGACGACAAGTACGCCCGCGTCATCGTCGACGAACTGCTCCCCGCGCTCTACAAGGACTACAACATCTCCAAGGATCCCGAGCGCCACGGCATCGGCGGTTCCAGTTCCGGCGCCATCGCGGCATTCACTGTCGCCTGGGAACGCCCCAATCATTTCCGCAAGGTCTTGAGCAACGTCGGCAGTTTCGTCAATCTTCGGGGTGGTCACGTCTATCCCGAAATCGTTCGCAAAAGTGAAAAGAAACCCATCCGCATCTTCATGGTCGACGGCCGCAACGACAATCGTGGCCAGCGCCGCGACGGCACTTACGATCAGACACGCGACTGGTTCTACCAGAACGTTCGTCTCCAGCAAGCCCTCACGGAAAAAGGCTACGACCTGAACTACTCCTGGGGCATCCAACGGCATGGCCAGAAAATGCTGCAGACCGTCCTCCCCGAAATGATGCGCTGGCTCTGGCGCGACCACGGCGTCTCCACTGACGTCCACGACATGGTCGAGCGCTCATTCAACGCGCCGAAACCGAAACAATAGAACCCGACATGATGCTCCGCGCCCTCCCCGTCCTCGCGCTGCTCGCCGCGCACGCCGCCGCCCAGTTGCAGCCCGGCTTCGTCGACCCCGCTCCCATCCTCGACGCCGCCTCAAAGACCATCGGCAACGACAAGCTGAAGTGCGTCACCATCTCCGGAACCGGATACGCCGGCATGGTCGGCCAACAGCGCGAGTCCGGCTGGAACATCGATTGGCCCCGCGGCGAAGCGCTCGCCAACTACAGCCGCACCATGAACTGGGAAGCCCGCACCATGAAAGAGGAGTTCGACCGCAAGCCCGGCCTCAATCCCGCCTCGTGGAAATACGGCTCCGGGTGGAAAGGTGGCACGCCGCTCCAACAACACTTGCACCAAACATTCATCGTCAACGGCAAGCTCGGCTGGCACATCGACGGGGCAGGGAATCAGCCCGTCTCCATGCTCCCCGATGACGCCGAACGCTCCCAGCTCGACCTATGGATCAATCCCCACGGCTTCCTCAAAGCTGCCAAACTTCCGGGCGCCAATCCGCGCGCCGTCTGGCGTTGGGAGCTCGGCGAATCCGGCCGCGACGGCCACACCACGACGCCCGAAAAGCTCCACGTCGTCTCCATCACCGTGCTCGGCAAGTACCGCGTCGACGCCACCATCAATAAGGAGCACATGCTCCAGCGCATTCACACCTGGATCCCCGATCCTGCCCTCGGCGACATGAACTACGAGCACGAGTTCACCAACGAAAGCTACATCGACATCGGCAACGGCATCAAATTTCCCACTGGCTGGCACCACCACGACGGTTGGGACGACAACTTCGGCGCGCAAGCCGTCACCGCCGGCCACAACGGCTTCGGTGGAACTTTTGCCAACATCAAAGCCAACGCCTGCCCCGATGCAGTTCCTGTCCCCGAAACGATCCGCAATGCCACATTCCCCGTCCGCGTCGAATCACGCAAACTCGCTGACGGCATCTTCCTCCTCGGCGGCGCATCGCACAACAGCATTGCCGTCGAGTTCAAAGACTACATCGCCGTCGTCGAAGCCCCCATCGACGAACGCCGCAATCTCGCCGTCATCGACGAAATCGTCAAGCTCATTCCCAACAAACCCATCCGCTTCCTCGTCAACACGCATCAGCACTTCGACCACATCGGTGGCCTCCGCACCTACATGCACATCGGCGCCACCATCATCACTCACTGGAAGAACTTCAACTTTCTCACCCGTGATGTGCTCAACTACGCGCCCCGCACCCTCGACCCCGACATGATGTCCCTCTGGCCGCCCACGGAAGTCGCCGAAGGCTACCAATACGAAACCGTCCGCGAAAACTACACGCTCACCGACGGCAACCGCACCATGCACATCACCTACGTCCAGCCCCTCGCTCACGCCGAAGGCATGCTCATGGCCTACCTCCCGAAGGAAAAGATCGCTATCGAGGCCGACCTATACGACTCGTTCCCTGCGCCCGCCACCCCCAACGCCTCCAATCGCGCCCTGCTCACTCACGTCCGCCGCCTCGGCTACGACGTCACCACCCTCGCCCCCATCCACGGCCCTGCCATTCCCTGGAGCGGCTTCGTCAAGTTCATGGGTGCGGCACGCCCGTAGTCGACGCTTGCTTAGTGCCCGCTCGGTATATACAATTGTATTGACGGCGGCCATGGAGTTTGAATGGGACGCCAGCAAAGATCGGTCCAACCTCGCAAAGCATGGGATCGATTTTGAGACGGCGGCTCTTGTCTTTGGCGATCCGCATTTGCAAATCGGCGAAGACAGAATGGACGAGGATGGAGAGCAGCGCTGGCTTGCTTTGGGGTTGGTAGCTGGATACGAACCGCTCCTCCTCGTGGTTCACGTCTACAGGGAGACTAACGATGGCGAAGAAATCGTCCGGATCACCTCGGCAAGAAAAGCTAGTGCGCGTGAACGCCGAGCGTATTTTCAATAAGCCGTTGACAAAACAACAGCGCGCGACGCTCGATCGCTTGGCCAAAAAGGCGGACTCAAAGCTGGATCTCTCCGACATCCCGCCGCTCACGGATGAGCAACTCGCACAAATGGTCCCTTACCGTCTGCGCTCCAAAACGACGCTGATCTCATTTCGAGTTCAGAATGACGTACTCACTTGGTTGAAATCGAAGGGGCCGGGTCACCTGAGCCGCATCAACGCGATCCTGGCCAATGTGATGAATGCCGAACAGCGTCTCAAGGGCGCGTAATCGGGGCGCTTCAAGTCCACATTTACGCCCGAGAACACTCACCGCCCCACTTTCAGTCACGAGACCTGATGTCGACGACGCCTTTGCAATCGAAGATTGTCGATGTATTCACGGAAATCTCGATGATCGACAACGAAACCTAGTCCGATGGTGGTATGACCGCTCTCGTCCGCTCCTCGTAGAAACATGGAATTCACTCAGGCCATCAGATTGTCCGGCGGGACCGATCACTCTGGCATAAGGGCTTACTGGTGTCGCACGTGCGATTCGCGCAAGCTCAGCCACCACCGGTGCTGGATCTGCTCTTCATCGCCGCCCAGGAATTGAATGAGGAATGCCACCCAACGCCTTCAGCGATCCCGCCTGCACGCCTGCCGCGCCCGTGATATCCTCATTCGCAAACTATGGCCATTTCCGCTTGGCCGCTTCGCGAAGTGAGATCGGCGGCCGCCTCCGCTCCTCGCCACTCACTCCTGGTGCGCGTCACCCACTGGATCACGACCATCTGCGTGCTCGCCCTACTCCTCAGCGGATTCGAAATCGTCATCTCCCATCCGCGCTTCTACTGGGGCGACATCGGCAACCCCATGACTCCCTCCCTCTTCGATCTGCCCATCCCCGCCTCTCGTCCGTGGGTGAATACCGGCTACCCATACGTGCTCCCCGACCAAAACGGCTGGAGCCGCAATCTCCACTTCGAAGCCGCATGGCTGGTCATCTTCACCGGCTTCGTCTACGTCATTGCCGGCCTTTTCGGACGCCACTTCCGCCAGAATCTGCTTCCCGCTCGCGGGAATCTCACCTGGACCGCGCTCGCCAAAGACATCGCCAACCATCTCCGCTTCCGCCGTCCGCCCGATTCCGAAGCGGCTTCTTACAACATCCTGCAGCGCTTCACCTATCTCGCCGTGATCTTCATCCTCTTTCCCGTGGTCATTTGGACCGGCCTCGCCATGTCGCCCGCCATCGTCGGCGCCTACCCGATCTTCGGCCTCATTCCGGGCGGCCACCAGTCGGCCCGTACAGTTCACTTCGTTGTGTCGCTGCTCCTCGTCCTCTTCCTCGTCATCCACATCGTCATGGTCTGCCGTGCTGGCTTCCGCACCCGCATGCGCGCCATGATCACCAGCGGCATCGCCCCACGAAACGAGCAACTATGAGCAACTTCTCCCGCCGCAAGCTGATCACCACCGGACTCGCCGCCACTGCGGGAGCATCCGGCCTCGCCGTCTCTGCCCACCTGGCCGATCGATGCGGCCTCCTCCCACCCGACCACCGCGGCATCTGGGGTCTCGGCACGACCCTCACCTACGCGTCCCACCGCCTGCTCACGCGTGACTCCCTCGCGCACGAATTTCCCGCAAGCGAAATCTCCAAGGCCCCATTCGCCAAGGTCCGGCCTTTCAAAATCGAGGCCTACGACCGCATGCGCGCCGGCAACTTCGTGGACTGGCGCGTGGAAGTCGACGGCATGGTCGCCCGCCCCTCGTCGTTCTCGCTTGCCCAATTGAAGACGTTTCCCTCCCGAACTCAGATCACCCAGCTCACTTGCGAAGAAGGCTGGTGCTTCATAGCCGAATGGAAGGGCGCGCAACTTTCGCACATTCTGAATCTCGTTGGCGCTCTTCCCCAGGCCCGCTATATCGTCTACCAGTCCATCCAACCCAATTGGCGGCAGAGCATCGATATGGACGACGCCCGCCATCCCCAAACGCAGCTCACGTACGAAATGAATGGCGCCGATCTCCCCATGGGCCACGGCGGTCCCGTCCGCCTCTCCGTCCCACGCCAGCTTGGCTACAAGAACGTGAAGTACATTACCCGTCTTACCCTCACCGACAGCTTCAACTACACCTACAGGCGCAATAGCTACTCCTGGTACGCTGGCATCTGACGGTGTCGCCTCGGCACGGTAAACTGAAGTGGGCATAGTCACTATCGAGCCAATTCGTGTAGAAATCGACCGCGAGGACGACGGTCGCATCTTGGCCTCCGTGCCAGACCTGCCCGGCGTCATGGCCTACGGCAGCACCGAGGCAGAGGCGATCCGCAAGGTCAAGACGATTGCCCTTCAGGTCTTGGCCGACATGATCGAGAGTGGCGAAGAGGTACCCGAGCCTCTCCGCGTCCTGTTCGCGGCGTGAGCGTCTCCGTCCAGAAGATCTTTGGTCGCTTCATTGCTATTATGCTGGTTCGTTCCAGAGCTAGTCGTCTCCACGAGATGCGATTCTTACGTCCGGATGATCGGAGGTCGGCGCAACGTGCTGCCGAGGACGCGGCGCTTTCGCAACGAGTACGATCAAGTTCGCACTTAGCGTTCTCGTCGGCCCGAAATGATTGTGACAATCCGTACTGCGCATTTTTCAGTGCCGAGCCGCGCACACCAGCAGATCGGCCCTACGGCGTTTTTACGCGCGCCGCCGACGCTCGATGGAAGCGAGAATGTCGTCGACCGTCAAATCCTTCTGCCATTCGGTCCGACCGGTTGTGTAATCGCCCGGGCCAGATCGATCGAGTCGAAGGAAGCGTGCCAAGCCGTCGACGCCGAGCTCACGCCGAAGAACCTCCAACGCGTGCCGTTCAAACTGTTCGTCAGTTAACGTATCCAGAGTGCTCATGGCAAGCTTGCCTGGCTCCAGAATAGCGGATTTAGTAGCGTGATCCGCAGGCCGCCATCGCCCACTTCACCTTTCG
>DASRHX010000752.1:0-10581 GCA_035650295.1 Bryobacteraceae bacterium
ATCAGCCGTATCGATGGTCTCGACGGGCCTTGATTGCCAGTACCTTTGCCACCCAGCTTCGCTCCCAATCGATTCCCGTCAGGGCCATCACAAAGGGTCCTGCCTTTCATTGGTTCGGCTATTACGACAAACTGCAGTTTGACCCCACAAGCCGCTTCGCGCTGGGCTGCCGGGGCACGTTCGAGCATAGACTGCCGACCGCCGATACGCTGGAGATTGGAATCGTTGACACCGCTCAAGGAGACAAATGGCAAACCCTGGGAACCACTCATGCCTGGAGCTGGCATCAAACCTGTATGGTGCAGTGGCTGCCCGGTTCGCGCACGGAGATTATCTGGAATGATCGTGTCGACGGCCAGTTGGTCTCTCACATCGCGGATGTAAGGCGGGGCAAACGCCGCACGCTTCCCGGACCCATATACTGCCTATCGCCCGATGCGCGTTACGCGCTATCCACCGATTTCCGCCGCTTATACGACGTGCGTCCCGAGACCGGCTACGCGGGGGTACCCGATCCGCGGCGCGATGTGGCCGCCCCGAGCGACACGGGTATTTGGCGCATGGCGCTCGATGGTTCGCCGCCCAAGCTGATCCTCCCCTATGCTGCCGCGCTCGAACATCCACTTACTCATGGGGGCACCTGGGAAAAGGCAAAGCACTGGTACAACCACTTACTGCTGTCTCCGAAGGGCCGCCGATTCGTATTTCTGCATCGCTGGCGCGGACCGGCCGAAGGCACGCGCTTTGCCACCCGCATGTTCAGTGCGAATCCCGACGGGACGGATCTGCGCGTACTCGATCCCTATGGCAAGACCTCTCATTTCCATTGGCGCGACGACCGCACGCTCATCGTTTGGGCAGACCGCCCTGAAGCGGGTGAAGGCTGGTACCTGATCGACGAAACCAGCGGCGAGGCTCAGCCATTTGCCCGCCGCGAGATGCCGCGCAATGGCCACATCACCTACTTCAAGGATGGCCGTTGGATTGTGTGCGACACCGGTCCCGACGCTGCGCGCAAGCAGATGGTGTACGTCTACGATGTTGACAACCGTCGCGTGCACGAGATCGGCCGCTTCTACTCGGCTCCTGAGTACAACGGATACTGGCGGTGCGATACGACGCCGCGAATTTCACCGGACGGAACAAAGGTCGTCTTCGATTCGCCGCATGGAGGCGCGGGGAGGCAAATGTACCTCGCCAGCGTGAGCAGCTTAACGGGTTAGTCCTTGGAAGAATTTGCCAGACGCTGTAAGATGCCCTGGGCGGAAGCGCCTGCCTGCCCCTCGGAGCAAAATTGCCATGCCGCGAAGAGGCCCAGCACCAGGGAAATCAGTCCGATCGGGCCCGACATAAATGGCCGGCTGACGGCAAAGGCGAAGACGCCAAATCCGTCGCCGAACTGTGTACGAAATTCGGTGATCTCGCCGGCGAGACCACCCAGATTGCCCGCTGCGGATGCGTACAAGGCCACAACCATGTAAGCCAGGACCATGGACAAGTAGACGAGAACAATGGAAGCGGCCTGCAGGGGTGTGCCCCCTTTGTGGCCCGCTCCCGCACGCGATGCAACGCCGATCGCAGCGCCCACCGCCAGTGCCAGGAAAGTCGGTTCAAAGCCGGTCGCCAGAATGATCATGGCGTAAATGAATGCGCTGGCCAACGCCGCTCCCCCGCCGAACAGGACTGAGCGAGTCCACCATCCCCCAGGAAGTTTCATCCCTGCAGTCTGCTGCCTGCGAAGTTCGGCCTTCAGACCTGGTGCGCAAGTTTCGCAAGCCGGCTGGCCATCCACCAACTCAAATTCGGTGTCTAGCAGCATTCGGCATTTCTGGCAGATCCTACCTTTTTTGCCCTGCGCTGTGTCCATTCCTCATCATCGAACTCGCCCGCCAGGAACACTAGCGTGATTCCACCTATTCCGCTCTGGGAAGTGCCTGAGATGAATCCGCAAAGGGCTGCCACCTCCCGGCCGTTTGCTGCATCCTATAGACAATATGGAACTTCAAATCGGACTTACTAAGGACCAGCGCCAAGGTGTAATCACGCTATTGAGGACACTGCTCGCCGATGAATACATCCTCTACACGAAGACCCGCAATTTTCACTGGAACGTCACCGGCCCGCTGTTTCACGATCTGCACAAGTTTTTCGAGTCGCAATACGAAGAGATTGATGAGACGATCGACGAGATCGCCGAGCGGATTCGGTCCCTGGGCGCCGCCGCGCCGGGGTCGCTCGCCGAATTGTTGGCTTTGACGACACTGAAGGAAGCGTCGAGTGGAGGGACGAAATCTCAGGAGATGGTAGGCGCGCTGCTCAGCGACCACGAAGCGATCATCGTGAGCCTTCGCGCGGGACTCGAAACGGCTCAGTCCAAATTTGGCGACGCAGGTACCGCCGACTTCCTGACCGGGCTGATGGAAGAACACGAAAAAATGGCGTGGATGCTTCGTTCAATGCTGGAATAGGCGATTTATTGGAAGTACTTGCCAATCAACAACCGTAACTTTTCGAGAGTGGCCGGGGGAACGGTTTTCTTGTCGGTGATGATCGCATGGGCCAATGCTTGCCCACACTTACAGGTCCTCATGGAAGGCATTATGCGAACCGCCTCGGCCACTACCTTCGCCGCATTTTCGGCATTCTGAACAAGTGTGGCGATGATCTGCTGGACCGTCACGTGGTCGTGGTCCGGGTGCCAGCAGTCATAGTCGGTCACCATGGCCACAGTGGAGTAACACATCTCGGCTTCACGAGCCAGCTTGGCCTCCTGGAGGTTGGTCATGCCGATGACGTCCATTCCCCAACTCTGGTAGAGCTTCGACTCGGCTTTGGTGGAGAATGCCGGGCCCTCCATGCATAGATAATTGCCACCCAGCGTCGCGTGGATGCCGACGTTGGCGGCGGCCTGGTGCAGTACGTGTGCCAAGTCTACGCAGATCGGATCGCCGAAGCCGACATGGGCGACGAGTCCTTCGCCGAAGAAGGTGCTGATGCGCCCGCGCGTGCGGTCGACAAACTGGTCGACGATGACGAAATCCAACGGCTTGTGCTCCTCCTTGAGCGAGCCAACCGCGCTAAGCGAAAGGATCGTTTCGACGCCGAGCGACTTGAAGCCGTAGATGTTGGCCCGGAAGTTTAGCTCCGAGGGCGAGATCCGATGGCCGCGGCCATGGCGGGCCAGAAACGCAACCTGCTTGCCGGAGAGCTCACCCGCAACGTAAGAATCCGAAGGATCTCCGAACGGCGTCTCCACGCGCACTTCTTCCTGCTTGGTGAAACCGGGCATCGAGTACAACCCGCTGCCGCCGATAATGCCGATGGAAATGGACATGAAAGGCTATTATCGCCTCAGTCCAATCCGCTTGGGAAATTCTCTCCCTCTGGCGAGGCGCTATGCCCCGGCGGCGCGCACTCGAACAGTTTCGACTTCCGATTCCGAACCAATCATCCCGTAGAGGACAGCACCAATAACGGCGCCGGCCAAGGGCGCGACCCAGAACAGCCACAGTTGTTCAAGAGCCCATCCTCCTACGAAAACCGCGGGACCTGTGCTGCGAGCCGGATTCACGCTGAGGTTGGTAACCGGGATGCCAATAAGATGAATAAGCGTGAGGCAGAGGCCAATGGCGATCGGGGCAAAGCCTGCTGGAGCGCGCTTGTCGGTTGCACCACAGATGACGAGGAGGAAGAACGCCGTAAGCACGACTTCCGCCACCAGGCACGCCATCATCGTATAGCCGCCTGGCGAGTGCTCGGCGAAGCCATTGGAGGCAAACCCGCCGGCGACACTGAAGTCCGCTTTGCCGGAAGCAATCACGAGCAACACTCCCGCGCCCGCTACCCCTCCGGCAACCTGCGCGGCCCAATAGGGGAGGAGGCTGGAATAGGAAAATCTCTTGGCGATTGCCAATCCAAGCGATACAGCTGGGTTCAGGTGGCAACCTGAGATGTGTCCAATCGCAAATGCCATTGTGAGCACGGTAAGACCGAACGCGAGCGAGACACCGAGGAGACCGATTCCCACATTCGGGAATGCGGCCGCTAGTACGGCGCTTCCACAGCCTCCAAAAACCAACCAGAACGTCCCCAGGAATTCTGCCATCAGCTTTCTCGACATGGGCAACCAAACCTCCGTAGTTTGAAATGCGCCGGCCTGCGCCCAGCGCGCATCGTGGATTGTGACACGTAATGTGGCCGCAGTATAGAGGGAAAGTATTGGAAATGCAGAGGCACGCGGATCAGGAGGCTGTGAAGGATTCTGGCCCGCGCCCGCTCGATTGCGTCTGGAAATGAGACACGGTGTAAAGAATTTTTGTTGGGGGGTTGACGTCAACATTTTGCGGTAAGTGGCCTACATAGAGTGGTTTGGCTGCTAAGTGGATGTCAAGTTAAGGTGTAAAGTTGTAAAGCTTGCGAGCACCGACGGTGAGGGTGGCATGTACGACGTGCTCAAGAAGGGGCCCGGCCTCGACGTCGAAGCGATCAGGGCACGGGTATGGGTGCCTGCAGGGTTCACCGCGAACATCGACCACTCCGAATTCCGCTCCTATTACCACCCGGTAAGCGCCCTCGAAGCGGTGGACTGGGCACTGCTGCTGTCTCAGAGGGTATGGCTTCCTTGAAACCTGGAGCCGCCACGGTGATCTGATGTGTTCCCGGCGAGACCGGAGGCAGCACGTAGAAGCCTTCGGCGTTCGAGTCCGTAGCCGTACGCACTCCAGTGTTGCGATTAGTGATTTCCACTCGCGCGTTCGGAATCGAGGCGTCCGTGCCGTCCAATATGCGGCCAGAAACCGTGGGGTTCTGTGCGAACGGCAATCCCGGCGTCAACGCCAACAAACAAAGCAGGCTGGTCCGTAGCATGCGCATATCCATCTTCTCCGCCGCCGCGCGCTGCGTGATCTTCCCTCCCGCGCGCGCTTCATCCACTCCAGCCTGTCCCGTTCCTGTTGGCTCATCGCGATTCGTTATCAGCGACCGCTGGGTGCGCAAGCTGTTATGGCGAATGAAGCGGGAAGGCGACCAGGTGGTGGTGCATGGCTTGCGTGGGCGCGCCTCGAACCGGAAGATTGCGGCGCAGACCCGCGCGCGAGTGCTGGAACTGCTGCGGCAGCCGGACTGGCACGACTTTGGGCCGACGTTTGCGGCCGAGCAGTTGGCTAAGCGGCATCAGATCAAGGTTGGCAAAGAGACGCTGCGCGGCTGGATGATTGAAGCGGGAATGTGGACGAACAAGGCGCGCCAGTTGCAAGATGCGCACTGCTGGCGGCCGCGCCGCAGCGGGTTTGGCGAACTGGTGCAGTGGGACACCAGCGATCACGACTGGCTGGAAGGCCGCGGCCCGGTGCGCTACTTGGTGCGGATGATCGACGACGCCACCAGTTGGAGTTGGGGCCGCTTTGTGGAGCGCGACGCCACGGCGTTCAACATGGCCGTGCTGTGGGAGTACCTGGACAAGAACGGCCGCATGGTGGATGTCTACACCGATCGCGACTCGATGTTCACCGTCCCCGCGCGGCCCAAGGAGAACCCACGGGCGCACGTTGCTTCCGACAGCCTGACGCAGATCGGACGCGCATTGCGCGAGTTGGGCATTGGCTGGATTCCGGCCTACTCGCCCCAGGCCAAGGGGCGCGTCGAAAGAAGCTTCGGCACCGATCAGGACCGTCTGGTCAAGCTTTTGCGGCTGGCCAAGGTGAACAGCATGGCCGGGGCCAATGAGTTTCTGGAGCAGGAGTACTGGCCAGAGTGGAATGCGCGCTTCGCGCGGCCGATGGGGGAGTTCCCCAATCAGCATCGCGCGCTCACGCCACAACTGGATCTGGCGGCGATTCTGTGCCACGCCGAGGAGCGCGTGATTGCCAACGACCACACGTTCTCCTTCGCCGGGCGCCAGTTTCAGATCGCGCGCTCAGAGGCGCAGGCCGGCATGCGGCGCCAACGCCTGCGGGTGGAACTGCGCTTGGACGGCGAAGTGTACGCCCGCTACCAAGGTTGTTATCTGAGTATTGGACGCGTGGGCTCATGGGAACCGGAGGAGAAGCCGCCGCGCAAGCCACCGCGCCGCGATCACAACGCCGGCGGCAAGAGCCGTTGGATGGACGGCTTCTTCCATCGCCCGGCCCCGCCGCTGTGGACCTCGCTGGGATGAGAACAATTCGGAAGGCGCGCATTGCTTATGCCCAAGGCCTCGGCTCGGGAGTTTCACCAGCCGCAGAAGGCGTCTTGTACAAGAAAGCCCTCCGCGCGGTTTCCAACCACTCTGGAGGGCTTGCGCCGACTGCGTCCGGAGCCAACCCCGTCGCCTCGGCCTTGGGCTCCCTGCCAGGCGCGACCCCGGCTGGCTGTGCGAACATACCATGAGGTTCAAAAACCGAACCGCAAAACCGGAACTTTCTACTTTGGCCGGAGTAGGAACTTTCTACTTTGGTCCGACACAAGAAGAGCCTGAAGCGAGGTGTGGATTCTCACACAAGATGAGCCTGAAGGGGGTTGGGATCGGGATGCTGGGGATTGATCATCAGCATGGAGGATTCGAAGTGGTTAGGCCTGGAGCAGATCCGGCGGCGTTCTTGGCGGGGGCGGAGCCGGTGGAGTTCGCCGCGCAGGGCCGGAAGGATATTTACGAGTGGGTGGAGCGCGTACTGGTGTGGCATGAGTATGCCCGGCAGGGGAAGGCCGCAAGGGGATTGCTGCGGCGTTATGTGGAGAAGATGACGGGATTGAGCCGGGCGCAGGTGACGCGGTTCATCGCGGCCTACCAGGCGACGGGGCGGGTCAGGGTGACCGAGTATGAGCGGCATCGATTCGCGGCACGCTACACCAAGGCCGACGTGGAGTTGCTGGCCTATGTCGACAAGGCGCACGGCAATCGGAGCGGGCCGGCGACACGGCGCATCCTGGAGCGCGAGTACGAAGTGCATGGCATCGCGGCTTACCAACGGCTGGCGCGGATCAGTTCGGCGCAGATCTACCGGCTGCGCGCCACCGCAGCCTACCGCAAGCGCAACGCCACATACGAGCCGACGCGGCCCACAGTGACCGCCATCGGCGAGCGGCGGCGGCCGGAGCCCAACGGGCGGCCCGGATACCTGCGCATCGACACGGTGCACCAGGGTGACTTCGAGGGCGCCAAGGGCGTCTATCACATCAACGCCGTGGACGAGGTGACGCAGTGGCAGGTGATGGCCGCCACGCCGAAGATCTCGGAACTGTGGCTGATTCCCGTGTTGGAGGCGATGATCGGACAGTTTCCGTTCCTGATCCGCGGCTTCCATTCCGACAACGGCAGCGAGTACATCAATTACGATGTGTCACGCCTGCTGGGCAAGCTGCTGATCGAACAAACCAAGTCGCGCTCGCACCATTCCAACGACAACGCTCTGGTGGAGGCCAAGAACGGCGCGGTGATTGGAAAACACCTGGGCTATGGCTACATCGACGCCTAACACGCCGAAGCGATCACCGGGTTCTACCGCGAGCGCCTGAACCCGTACGTCAACTTCCACCGGCCCTGCGCGGTGCCCGAACAGATCCACTTGGGCAACGGCAAGATCAAGCGCGTCTATCGCCGATGGGCGACGCCGCACCAACTGCTGCAAGCAGTGCCGGACTGCGAAGCTTACCTTCGTTCGGGTGTCCGAGCCGCCGAACTGCAAGCCCGTGCCGCAGCTCAATCCGACACCGAAGCCGCCCTGGCCATGCAAGAGGCCAAGCGCGAACTGTTCCGGCACATCGGACGAAAGACCGATAACTTCGCACAGCAGCTGTGGAAATGCCGGGCCGTGGAAAGCGTGGAAAACCAAAACCGGTTTCCCACCCTTCCCACCGCCCTTGGAAATCGCTCCGCGATTCCCACATTCCCACAGCTTCGGCGGCCAGACATAGCCTTATCCAACCCAAAAACAGAAAGGAGCCCAGCCGACACTCAACTCCTATTCTTCAGGCTCATCTTTCGATGAGAAAATGCTCTCTGACGGCGGCGCTTAGGCTTAATCTCGGCGCGGCCTACGAGTTCGGTGAACCTGGCGCGATTCTTGGCACGATTGCCTTCCTGCGTGCGATGCTCCCTGACCGTTACGATTAGCACGCCCTACTGAGTCATGCGATTTCCGCCAGTGCCATGAGACGACGGCGAACGTCCTCCGGCACTGATGGCGAGCTACGGACGTCGAATCGCGACCTTCCTTTGTCTAACGGGATGATGCCGAAGGACCGTTGCGTAACCATCATGCCAGGGCGTCCAGTGCGTTGAACTAGAATCGCGTGTATGCAGTTGTTGTTGGCCATCGTGCTGATCGCCTCTTTTTTGCCGGCACAGACGCAGCGACGGGTTTTCTCGCGGATCATGACGGGCGAGCCCTACACGCTCGAGTGTTACCTTCCGCAGATCACGAACGGACCAAATTTCCCGACTTGGTCGCCGGATGGGAAGGACATCGCGTTCTCAATGAAGGGGTCGATCTGGCGCATCCGCCTGGGGGCGACTACGGGCCATGAGTTGACTACCGATGCAGGCTATGCGGGCATGCCGGCGTGGTCGCCGGATGGGCGGTACATCGTATACACCTCGGATCGGAATGAGCAGATTCATCTTCGGCTCCTCGATCTGCAAACGGGCGAGAACCGGGCGTTGACGTCAGGCAACTCGATTAACGTGGAGCCGGAATGGTCGCCGGACGGATCGAAGATCGCATACGTTTCGACATGGCCGAACGGCAACTACAACATCTACGTGATGCCGTTAAGCAGCGGAGTGCCCGGAACGCCGGTTCAGCTCACCAAGGATTTCGAACTGATTCCGCCGACAGTCTACTACGGAAAGTGGGCGCTGCATATCCATCCCACCTGGACACGAGATGGGAAGGAACTGATCCTCATTTCGAATCGCGACAACAAGCACGGGTCCGGCGGATTCTACCGGATGCGCGCCGAGCCCAATGCGCCCTTGAATCGATTCCACTACGAAGAGACCACCTGGAAAGCGCGGCCTACGCTTTCACCGGACGGGGCGAAGCTTGTCTACAGCTCCTATCTCGGCCGGCAGTGGCAGCAGTTATGGGCAATGCCCCCGAAGGGAGGGGATGCCTTTCCGCTGACGTATGGAGAGTTTGACCGCACTACGCCGCGATGGTCTCCCGACGGCACGCGGATCGCTTTTATATCGAATGAAACCGGCGACACGGCGCTCTGGTTGTGGCACTGGTTCGGCGGAAGGATGGAACAGGTGAAGCTGGAGCGGCTGGTGTACAAGCGAGCGATGGCGAAGCTTCATGTACAAGTGGTGGACGCGGCGACGAACAAGCCGGTCCGGTCGCGAGTCTATTTAACCGCATCGGATGAGCGTGCGTATGCGCCCACCGAAAGCTGGTTCCGCGCTGATTGGCTGATGTTCGATCACATGGATCAGGCTGGTGAGTATCACTACTTCCACGCAGACGGGGATTTTGAAGTGGACCTTCCGCCGGGGAAGACGACATTGGCGTTCTCGAAGGGCTTCGAATACGCACCCGTGCAGAAGGAAATCACGGTAGCGGCGAATCAAAAGAACGAATTGACGGTTGCGCTGAGACGAATCGAGAATATGGCGGCGCGAGGCTGGTGGGATGGCGACAACCACTTCCACATGAACTACGCCGGAGTCTACTTCAACACGCCGAAGAGGCTGATGGAGCAGGCCGAAGGCGAAGACATCCATGTGTTGAATAATCTCATCTGCAACAAGGAGCAGCGGATTCCGGACATTGCGCACTTCACGGGTGCTCCCGACAAGGTTTCAACGGCCACGCGGATTCTATTTCACAGCCAGGAATACCATCCGCCCTTCTGGGGCCATGCGGCGTACCTCAATCTGAAGCAGCACATTGTGATTCCGGACTACGTGGGCTATCAGAACACTGTCGTGGACTCGATCTTCCCAACCAACACAACGCCGGCTCGCGCGACGCGCCAGCAAGGCGGCCTGGCGGGGTATGCGCATGGCGCGGGACCGCATTTCGCCGTGGATCTTGCCATGGACAATGTGGACTTCGTAGAGGCCAACGCGCTGGCCGGCATGGAGCCGCTTTACAAGGCCTGGAACTGCGGCTATAAAGTAGTGGCGAGTGCAGGCGAGGATGCCTTTCCGAATTTCTATCGCAGCTATGTTCTGGGGTCGAACCGCGTCTATGTACGTAGCGGCACAGAACTGGACTACGACAAGTGGACCGCGGACTTTCGCGCGGGGAAATCGTTTGTTACGTCGGGCCCGCTGGTCCTGTTGAAGGTGAATGGCAAAGAGCCGGGGGATGAGATCCGGCTGGCCGCGGGAACACACACGCTGAAAGTGGATGTTGGCGTGAAATCGATCACGCCGGTTGAATCGATTGAGGTGATGCACAATGGGAAATCGCTTGGCGACGTGAAGACGGTAACCTTGGACCGCAGCGGGTGGATCTCAGTTCAAGTGAAGGCGAAGTACACGCGCGATCCGATTCGACGGCCGTTCCCGTTTGCGGCGACAATGCCGGTGTGGATTACGGTGGACGGCAAGCCGGTCCGGTCCAAGGAGGACGCGGAGTATTTCGTGCAGTGGATCGA
>DASRHX010000753.1:0-4803 GCA_035650295.1 Bryobacteraceae bacterium
GTTGTTGAGCGCGGAGACACTGGCCGAATGGAAGTCAAACCCGATGCGCTACGCGGGGTTGCCAGGCGGGGCGGTGGATGTGCTGATGAAGCGCAACTTCGCGCCACCGCCGGAGCGGCTGAAGAGCATGGTGGCGCGGATGAAGGGTATTCCGGCGCTGATGGCAGCCATGAAGGCGAATGTGGAAAACCCGCCGAAGGAATTCACCGATATCGCGGTGCTGATGGCCAACGGATCCATTAGTTTTTTCAAGAACGCGGTAGCGCAGTGGGCGAAGGGTGCGGCCGGGGGCGACACTGCGTTATGGCAGGACTTTCAAGTGGCGAACGCGACGGCGGTGAAGGCGCTCGAAGACGGCGCGGGGTGGTTGCGGAAGGATCTGCTGCCACGATCGAAGGGGAAGTACGCGATCGGAAGCGAGATGTACGCGAAGGCGCTGCTGTATGACGAGATGATCGACCTGCCGCTCGATCGCGTGCTGGCAATCGGCGAGGCGAATCTGGCGAAGGATTATCAGGCGTTCGTGGCGACAGCGAAGGAGATCGACGCGAAGAAGCCGCCGATGGAGGTGATGCGCGGTATTACGAATGAGCATCCGTCGGAGGCGACGCTGCTCCGCGATGCGAAAAACACGATTGAGGCCACGCGGCAGTTTCTGGCCGATCACAAGATTGTCACCGTGCCGAGCGAGGTGCGTCCGACGGTGACCGAGACGCCGCCGTTCGCGCGCGACGGCAGCTTCGCTTCTATGGATACGCCGGGCGCTTATGAGACTAAGGCGACGGAGGCGTTCTATTACGTGACGCCGCCAGAGACCGATTGGCCCCAGAAGCGCAAGGAAGAGCATTTGCGGCTATACAATCCGCCGGTTATGAAGATGATTACGGTGCACGAGGCGTATCCGGGGCATTATCTGCAGTTTCTTTTTGCAAAGCAGTTTCCGACAAAGACGCGCAAGCTGATGTTTTGCGGATCGAACGTCGAGGGTTGGGCGCATTATGCGGAGCAGATGATGGTGGAGGAGGGTTTCGGAGAGAAGAGTCCGCAAATCCGGTTGGCGCAGTTGAAGGAAGCGCTAATTCGCGATTGCCGCTATGTGGCGGGGATCAAGCTGCACACGGCGGGGTGGACGGTGGAGCAGGCGACGAAGCTATTCATGGAGAAGGCCTTCGAGGAGCGCGAGGTGGCGTTTCAGGAGGCGCGGCGTGGGGCGTACAATCCGACTTACCTTTATTACACGCTGGGGAAGCTGATGATCTATAAGTTGCGCGCGGACTATCAGCGCGAGCAGGGCGCGGCGTATTCGATGCAGAAGTTTCATGACGAATTTGTGCGGCAGGGCGGGGTGCCGCTGAAGATTGTGCGGAAGTTGATGCTGAAGGATGGGAGTGGGGGAGTGCTGTAAGAAGGAGCCGTGATTTTGCCTCTGGTTTTGCTTCTCTTGCTAGCGTCGCCTCCCGCGCCTGCCCAGACTGCGTCACCTCGCATGGATGCTTATCCGCTATCTAGCTGGAGCAGCATGAACTGCCGTGCCAAAGGGCGATTTCAGGATCGAGAGTACTGCTCGTCGCCAGTGATTGATCGAATCGTGGCTGATGGGAAGTCAGCGATCCCTATCTTAATTGGGCAGATCACGGACTCACGGCGAATTCCGGAACCGGTGTTTGACTTCTGGCCGACCATCAGGGCAGGCGAATTGGCATATTTCATCCTTGCAGATCTATTCCTGGATGACAGTTGGCAAAAGAGCACTATGCCTGAGTTGTTTCCAGTCGAGACTTGTGACGAGCCCGGGTGGGTGTGTTGGGGCCGATTTCGGAAGAAGCATAGCTTGAACGAGATGCAGGCGCAGTGGACGAAGTTTTGGAAGGCGCATAGGGAGAGGATTTACTGGGACGGAAAGGCGCGATGTTTTAGGCTGACTGACGCTGCAACTCCAGTCGGCAAGGCGCGTTGAGGCGCGCCGTTTCACCGATACCCAGTCACGTCGGCGGGCTTGCCTGGGTCTTGCACTTCGACCACATATCGCCAGGCATCGGGTTGGCTGCCGTCGAGGTCGGTGAAGCCGTAGATCTTGGCGAGTTGTCCACTCGATAGCGACTGGCCGTTCCAGCGCGAGACGTTGGGGTCCTGCGCGAGCGCGGCGACGGCGCGACCGACGAAGGCAGGTGTCTCGGAGATGGCGAAGTGGGGTTGGCGCTTGGTGGCCTCCTGCCAGTTCGACTCCGTGACGCCATACGCATCGAGCATCATCTCCGATCGCAGCCAGCCGGGAGTGAGTGAGACCGCGGTTGCGCCGTGCGGCTTCAACTCGTGCGCGAGCGCGAATGCCATTCGATTCACCGACGATTTCACGAGGTCATAGAAGAAGGAGACGCGGTAATTGGCCGCGTTGTAGTCGATGGTTCCGTCATTCACCTCAACCACAAGGCCGCCCGAGGTCCTGATGAGCAGCGGCATGGCGAAGTGACTGGTGATGGCATGGGTGTCGACGCCCAGCCGGAGGGTGTGCAACCCATATTCCAGGTCGGATTCCCAGACCGGTTTTCCCCACTCCATTTTCGTGGCGCCCCAGATGTCGTTCACGAGAATATGCAGGGCGCCGTGTTCGTTTTCGATGCGCGCCACCAACGCGCGCACTTCGTCAGGGATGAGGTGGTCGACCCGGACTGCGATGCCGTGGCCGCCGGCCTCCTCGACGAGAGATGCGGTTTCTTCAATCGTTTCCGGACGGTTCATCTCCGAGCGGCTGGATCTGGTGGTTCGCCCGGTGACGTAGACGGTGGCTCCGGCGGCACCGAGTTCCACGGCGATTCCGCGTCCCGCGCCGCGTGTCGCTCCGGCGACCAGGGCAACCTTTCCCGTGAGGAGTTTCTCCATATTTTTCAACATAGCGCACGCCTCCGGAGGCGGTGGAAATCCACCACTGGTGTGGCTGAAGATAGCCGGAAACGGGGAAAGCGGATGGCGTCTCTAATCGGGTAGGAGGCATCCAAAAATGCGCAGACAAGTCCTTCCGATTCTTTTGCTGGCAGCCGCAGCGACGCTGCCTGCAATGGCACAAGATCGCCGGGGCTACGGCCGAGACGACCGTGGCTACGGCTATGGCGGCTACGGCCGCGACGATCGCGACTTTAGCTATGGCTATGGCCGGCAGTCGATGGGCGGCAATCCGGTAAGGGCGACGATGCGCGATCTTGAAATGATCTTCCAGCGCTCCCGCGTGGACGGCCATGAGGCCAACCACTTCCGGCGCGCCTTGAGCGAACTGGCCGACTTCGACCGCGATGCCCGCCGGGGCCGCTTCGACCGCGGCAGCCTGAATAACGCGCTCGATAACATGGGCGACCTGGCCCGAGCCCATCAGCTGCATCCGCGCGACCGGCAGCTCATCCGGCAACGCATGAACGATTTGCGTTACCTGGGCAACAGCGGCCGGTACTAACTCAGGGAACATTTGTCAGGCATGGGACGTACTCTATTACTCTGAATGGAGTGAACCATGCCTGGGTACTTACAATTTGCGAATAAAGCGGCAATTCCCGTTGTGCTCGGGGTTGCCGCTTTTTGTTGGGCGAGTCCCGCGGCGGCGCAGGCGCGTGTCGAGAAGAACGTCATTTATGGGATGTACTCGGGGCTGGCGCTGTTGATGGACGTGCATCGCCCGGAGAAACCCAACGGGCTTGGGGTCGTCTTCATCTCGGGCAGCGGGTGGAGCGCCCGGACCGGGTATCGAGCGACGCCGCTCAAGGACGAGCAGATTGGCGACTGGAGTCCGTCGCTGCTTGGCGCCGGTTACACGGTGTTCGCCATCAATCACCGCGCCACGCCGCGCTTCCACTACCCAGATCCCGTTGAGGACGTGCAACGCGCGGTGCGGTTCGTCCGGCATCACGCGAAGGAGTATGGGATCAATCCGGCGAAGTTGGGCGGGATGGGGGGATCGTCGGGCGGCCATCTCATTGGCCTGGTGGCAATGCTCGGCGCGGACGGCAACGCGAGCGACACGGACCCGGTGAATCGCGAGCCGGCGACGCTGCAGTGCGTGGTCATGCGCGCCGCTCCCTCCGATTTGCGAAAGATGATCGGAAGCAGCGGGATCGCCACAGCGGCGGTTGTCTCGTTCGTAGGCCGGTTGCCGATGCCGAGTCCGGAAGACCAAGCGGTCTATCGTGCGGCGTCGCCCCTCACGCATGTGTCGGCATCGTCACCCCCCACGTTGTTGCTCCACGGCGATGCCGACGACACCGTGCCGTATCAGCAGTCGGTGGATATGGAGGCAGCTCTGCGAGGCACAAACGTGCCGGTGAAGTTGGTACGCGTGACGGGAGGGGCGCATGGTTCGAACTTTGGTACGGGCGGGAAGCCGCACGCGCAGTTTGGGGAAGTGCTGAGCGCGAGCGTAGCGTGGTTGGATCAGTATTTGAAATAACCGATCGTGCGCCGTGCCGGATTGAATTATCGCGCACGACACGCCCTATTCCTCATTCTCTGGACTGTGGAAAGCACGACTGCTGGTATAGCGGATCTTCGGGAACCGACATTAGCATTTCGCCCGGCCGGGCATCAATGCTCACAAACGCGGTCGGTCATGGGGCGGTACCGCGCACAGCCCAGACGCGCGCGGGTAGGGTGAAGGGCTTGTCTTCGGCCGAAAGAGCGAGGCGGCGCTTCACTTCGCCGCGCAAGGCTTGTTGCTTGGCACGATCGAGACTGGTGGCGTAGGCACCGGCGGGTCCTTGTCCCAGGAGAAATGATTCCCAGTAATCGATGAAAGAGGGGAATTCTGTTTTGATGTCGAGC
>DASRHX010000754.1:0-6058 GCA_035650295.1 Bryobacteraceae bacterium
CCGAAACCGGGATGCCCATTCCAGGGTTTGTGCCGAAAGTGATCATCGGCTCGAGGGCATTGGCATCGATCGAGATCGTGTGGTCGTAGGTTGCGCCCTCGTCGGTGGGCAACTTCTTCCAACGCTGGATGGCGGCATCCCAGCCGGCGCCTTTGGGTACAAAGGCTCTGCCGGCCAGGAATTGATAGGTGGCATCGTCAGGTGCGACGAGACCGGCCCGCGCGCCGCCTTCGATCGACATATTGCACACGGTCATGCGCTCTTCCATGGAAAGAGAACTAATGGCCGAGCCGCGGTATTCGAATACGCAGCCCGTGCCGCCGCCCACGCCAATGCGGGCAATGAGGGCAAGGATAATGTCTTTCGCCGAAACACCCGGTTTCAAGGCGCCATCGACGCGCACTTCGTAGGTCTTCGACTTGCGCTGCAGCAGGCACTGCGTGGCGAGCACCATCTCCACTTCGGAAGTCCCGATACCAAACGCCAGCGCCCCGAATGCGCCATGCGTGGCCGTGTGCGAGTCGCCGCAAACCACGGTCATTCCCGGCTGCGTGAGCCCGTTTTCCGGACCGATCACATGCACGATGCCTTGTTTCGGACTCTGAAACCCGAAATAAGGGATGCCAAACTCCCTGCAGTTGGTCTCGAGCTGTTCCACCTGCGCCTTGGCGATGGGATCGACGATGGGCAGCGATCGCGGAGTCGTTGGCGTCGAGTGGTCCGTAGTGGCAAAGGTGTTTTGCGGCCGGCGAACCTTCAGTCCCCGTTCGCGCAGCCCGGAGAAGGCCTGCGGCGAGGTGACCTCATGTACAAGGTGCAGGTCGATGTAGATGAGGCTCGGCGCGCCTGGGCGCTCGGCGACAACGTGGGAATCCCACAATTTCTCGATGATGGTACGTGGTGTGGACATCTTTTAGATTGCCTCGCAGACTGCTTGGCCGACCTGTTCTGTGGTGGCCGGAGTGCCTTTCGGTTTCAGGTCGGCGGTAACGCGGCCGGAATTGAGCACAGCTTCCATCGCTTGATTCACGGCCAACGCCTCTTCCTTCAGGTTAAAGCTGTATTCGAGCATCGCCGCAACCGAACCAATCGCGCCGAGCGGGTTCGCTTTGTTCTGTCCGGCGATGTCTGGGGCCGAACCGTGTACGGGTTCGTACAATCCCACCCACACGCCAGAAGGCCGTTTGGCGCCAATCGACGCCGAAGGCAGCATCCCGATAGAACCAGCCAACACGGCGCCTTCATCGGAGAGAATGTCGCCGAACATGTTTTCAGTCACCATAACGTCGAAGCGGCGCGGGTTGAGTATAAGCTGCATGGCGGCGTTGTCTACCAGCAAGTGGTCCAACTCGACATCTGGAAAGTCTTTGGCGACTTCAACGACAACCCGCCGCCAAAGCTGCGAGTTCTCGATCACATTCGATTTGTCCACACTGGTCAGTTTCTTCCTCCGGTTGCGCGCAAGCTCAAACGCCATGCGCGACACCCGCTCGATCTCCGCACGCGTATAGGTCATCGTATTCACGGCGCGCTCTTCAGGACCCGAGCCGGAAACCCCGCGCGGCGTACCGTAATAGATGCCGCCGGTAAGCTCGCGCACGATGATCATATCGGTGCCTTCGACGAGCGCGTTCTTCAGAGGCGAGCTGTCGATCAGCGCCGCGTACGTGCGCACGGGACGCAGATTGGCATACACGCCCATTGCCTTGCGAATGCCCAACAGTCCTTTTTCCGGCCGTTTTTCCGGCGGCGCATTGTCAAATTCAGGCAGACCCACGGCGCCCATTAACGTGGCGTCGCAATCCAGGCATAGCTTCTCGGTCGCGGACGGAAACGGCTCGCCCGTTTTATGGATCGCGATTCCGCCCAGCAACGCTTCTCGCGTTTCCACTTTGTGGCCGAACTTGTCCGCGACACGGTTGAGCACGCGCAAAGCCTCGCGCGTAACCTCGGGCCCGATGCCGTCACCGGGCAGAATGAGAACGTTCAGGTTCATGATGTCCTTTGGATGGTTTGGGCCAGGGCGCTAGTCGGCGAAGGCCCCTTCTTTCTCGGATGCGATGACCTCTTGAATCAACTGTGTAATCTCGTCGTTGCGAACGCCCTTTTTGCGATCCGCAAGCGCCGTGAAGAGGTCGTAGATCGTATTCAACTGCTCTTTCGTGAGGCGGAAACCGAGATCGTTGCAGCGCTGCGCCAGAGCGTGGCGGCCGCTGTGCTTGCCCAATACCAAGCGCGATTCGGGCACGCCGACCTCACTCGGGTCTATGATCTCGTACGTGGACTTGTGCTTCAGGTACCCGTCCTGATGAATGCCCGCTTCATGAGCAAATGCGTTCTCGCCCACCACGGCTTTATTCGGTTGCGGTCCAAAGGTGATGATGGAGCTCAGCAGCTGGCTTGTCGGATAAAGTAGCTTCGCGTCGATACCCGTCGTATAGGGCAGACGGTCATTGCGCACTTTCATCGCCACCACCAGTTCTTCGAGTGACGCGTTGCCCGCGCGCTCACCGATACCGTTGATGGTGCATTCAATCTGACGAGCTCCGGCTTTCACCGCGGCCAGCGAGTTCGCAACGGCAAGACCCAGGTCGTCATGGCAGTGCACGCTGATGACGGCCCGGCCGTTCACCGCGCGCACCATGCGCCCGATCATTTCACCGTATTCATCTGGCGTCGACCAGCCGACCGTATCGGGCAGGTTCACACAAGTGGCTCCGGCATCGACCACGGCCACGGTCACCTGCTCCATATAGTCGCCATCGGTACGCGTAGCGTCTTCCGCCGAAAACTCAACGTCGTCGACAAACGTCTTAGCATAAGCAACGGCCTTGACGGCCTCTTCAAGAATCTGTTCCCGCGTCTTGTTGAATTTATATTTGAGATGGATGTCGCTCGTGGCGATGAAGGTGTGGATGCGAGGAGCTTTGGCTTTCTCCAGAGCCTTAGCCGAGCGCTCGATGTCTATTTTCACCGCCCGCGACAGGGCAGCTACACGCACGCCTGGATACTCGGCCGATACCGCCTGAACAGCTTCGAAGTCGCCCTCGCTGGCGATGGGGAAGCCCGCTTCGAGGATGTCGACACCCAAATCGACGAGCTTTCGGGCCATGGCCAACTTCTCGTGGACGGTCATGGAGCAGCCCGGCGACTGCTCGCCATCTCGCAATGTTGTGTCGAAAATTGTAATGCGGTTGGTGTCAGACATCGTCTCTCCGTTTGGAAACAAAAGACTTACAAACAATGGAGAGGCAGGTCCGCCCCGGCGGCTGCAGGTCTGTTCAACCTAAGGTCGCCTGGGCTTGATTATGCCAAAGGCCCATTCAATTTAGCAAATTTATAATCATGCAAAACAAAATAACAACTCGCGATGACATTTGCTCGCCTTATGCGTCCATTGCGGTTTAGGATCAAACATGCTTAAAACCATCGCCATCTTTTTCTTTCTGGGGATGCACATCGCCGCTGGCGCCGCCGACTGGAAACACTACTGCTTCGGCTTTTTGAACTCCCATCCCGAACGGAAAGAGATCCCGGCGGCCGAGGCGATGGAGATCCAGAAGGGCCACCTTGAGCACATGGGCAAGATGGCAGCAGAAGGGAAACTGCTTGTGGCCGGTCCATTTCTGACGCAAGGTGGTCCGCGAGGAGTCGTAATCTACAACTGCTCCAGTATCGAGGAAGCGATGAGCTACACCCAGCCCGACCCGGCCGTGGTCAACAAACGGCTGTCGATGGAATTCTATAAAATGCATGCGCCCGAAGGCATGGGCGAACCGCTGGCGTCGAAAATGAAGGCCGATCCTAAATACAAATACGAGATGACGCGACTGCCGCTTTTCATCCTCCACAAAACGGAAAAGCTGAAGTCCGAGAGTCCTTCGCAGGAGACAGGGCAGGCACACTATCAACGGTCATTGAAGCTCGTGGAAGAAGGGAAACTGCGCTTCTTCGGACGATTTGAAGACACGCCGGAAAAGTTGGGAATTTATGTCTTCTCGAAGATGACTTTAGAGGAAGCCCAGGCGCTGATGGAAGAGGACCCTCTGGTGAAGAGCGGGTTTGTCCGGCTGCAGGGTCTTGTCTGGATGGTGGCCGACGAGGCTGTGCCGGGATCGCAGAAGTAGCAGTTTGCCGGACTGACCTGTCGCTTCCTGAACTTCAAGCAGTCCGAGCGCCAATCGGAAGTACAAGACCGCCCTGTGGAACGAAGGTAAATCCCAATCCTTCGTTGCGGCACGAAGGACTATGTCTTACTCCTGCCGCAGAGCCGCCAGCGGATCAATTCGGGACGCTCGCCTTGCCGGCACATAGCCAGCGAGAATCGCGGCGCTGAGGAGGACGATTCCGGCCAGCACCAGGGTTCCCGGATCATTGGGCTGGGTCTCGAACAGTAGCGATTGGACAAGCCGAGTCCCGCTCAACACGGCAGGCACGCTGATCGCCAGCCCCACCGCCGCCAGGATGACAACGCGGCGCAGCACCATCCAAACCACCGCGCCGCGTTGCGCGCCCAGAGCCATGCGGATTCCAATCTCGGGCACTTCCCGAGCGACGCTGTACGACATCGTTCCGTACAGCCCCACGCACGCGATCAGTAGCGCCAGAACCGCGAACCCCGTACACAATTTCGCGAATGTGATTTCCCGGCTGATCGTCCGGTCGATTTCCGCTGCCTGCGTAACCACGTTGGTCACCGGTATGCCCGAATCGGCCTCCCGCACTATCTCATGCACACTCTTCACATACCGCAGCGGATCACCCGTGGTGCGCAGCGCGTAGGTCACCCGATCCGGAGAAAACTGGCTCGCCGCCACAAACACGGTCATCGAACTCCCCACGTCCTTCAGACCACCGTTCCGCAGGTTGGCCGACACGCCGGCGATTTCGAGATCGCGCTTCTCTTCCGGCAACGTGATGCGCCGGCCCACGGGATTCTCGCTCCCGAAGTAAGTCCGCGCCAGCCGCTCGCTGATCACGGCAACCGGCACGGAGCCCGCTTGATCGCGATCGTCAATCTCACGCCCGGCCAGAATCGGAATCTGCATCGTCGTGAGGAAACGCGGTCCGGCGGCCAGCACGCGCGCGCCTTCGATGCTAACAGCGCCGATCTTCATTGGCCCCCTGACTGCCTGGCCGGTGCGGGCGGAGTTGATGATCGAGGATTGCGAAAGCGTCGCGCTGCTCACTCCGGGCATCGATTCGAAGCGCTTGCGCAAATTCGCGTAGAAAGTGGTGATCTCCGGGTCGCGATGCCCGGCCTGGCGCGCATTCAGCGAGAACAGAAGGATGTTCTCGCGAGCGTATCCCAGTTGGACGGAGTGCAAGTTGTTGAGTGTCCGGACAAACAGACCCGCGGCCACCAGGATAAGAAAAGAGAAGGCGATTTGGGCGACCACCAGCACGTGCTGCGCGCGGCGGCGCCGTCCGCTCCCGCGGCCATTCTTCAGCGCGGGCATGACGTCCGGACGCGTCGACTGAATCGCTGGAGCGAGGCCGAATAACAGCCCGCAAATCACGGAGAGCGCCGCCGTCACCCCCAGCACGTTCCAGTTCAATTCCGCGTGCAACGTGAAGTTCGCCTGTCCCCTGGAGAACAGCAGCGTCAGCGATCGCACGCCCCACATCGCAAACAAGACCCCCAATGCTCCGCCCAGCGAAGCCAGCATCACACTCTCGGTGAGCAACTGCCGCACGACCCGGAACCGTCCCGCTCCCATGCTCAGCCGGACAGCCATCTCGCGGCGCCGCGCCGCCGCCCTTGCCAGCAACAGATTGGCGATGTTCGCGCACGCGATCGCCAGAATCAATCCCACCATCGTCAGCAGCACGTATAGAGGCTTGGAATACTGGCGGCGCAAGCTGCCCAAGCCGGCGGCGCCGGGATTCAGCATCAGCGCGGGCAGTTTGGCGCGCTCACCGTCGGTCTTCGCGGTGGTCGCAACCCATTGATGGAAACGCGGAGCCAGCGCCGCCTGCGCCCGGGCCATGCTCACACCGGGACGCAGGCGTCCCATCATTTCAATCCAGTAAAAGTTTCCGTCGCTATACCCACGAG
>DASRHX010000755.1:0-7935 GCA_035650295.1 Bryobacteraceae bacterium
GCCATCGCGACCCATCCAATGCCCGCGAGCGCACCCGCCGAGATGCCCCAAGCGATATCAGCAGGGCCCTGGAGGAATGCCGCAAGATTGAAGGCCATGATGAGGGCAAGGAGAAACGATGTGCCGAAAACAGCTCCCATAGACCGGGATTTGAGTTGATCGTTTGTGAGTCCTGACTCGCGCTGCCAGGCTCTTCCAAAAAGCGCGGGTGAGTACCACGCCCCGCCCAGCATAAACGTGGAAACCGCCGCGGCCAGCACGGCGAGCCAATTCAGTTTCGAAAGATCCATAGATCCGGTACGATACGGCGATAACGTGATGACGGCAAGAACAGAGTCGCTCAAACCGGAATTTAGCGCGTTGGAAGCCAAAAATACGGCTCCGAAGCCTCAGACCGAGTTTGCTCTCCACGACCTGCGGATCCGCCTGGCGATGATTCCACTGTTTGCCATTGTGATCCCGCACGCGACAAACCTGTTCGGTCCTCTCGGCGCGCGCGACGCGGCATATTGGGCCGGATACCTATGGTTTACGCTACTCTCGTTTTTGATCTGGCATGGAAATCGTTGGATGCTGCTGGTGCAACGCAGGCGGCTCGATTGGTTCCATCACCCGCTGCGCAAAATTGCGGTTCTCGTGTTGGCAAACATTTTTTTCACGACACCTCTCTCGGCGTCGATGCTCTATGGTTGGTATCGCGCAAATGGGTTTGTGCCGGATTGGAGCGCCATCCGGGCGGCCACTCTCATGAGCGTCATCTGCGTCCTGTTCATCACGCATGTGTACGAAACGGTCTATCTCATCCAACAACGCGAAAGCGACCGGGTGCAATTTGAAAAACTCGAGCGCGCCAAGGCCGAAGCGGAGTTGGAGGCGCTGAGGGCGCAAGTCGATCCGCATTTTCTCTTTAACTCGCTGAACACGCTTGCCTGGCTCATTCAGAACGACGCCACCGCAGCGCAGCGCTTCAATGAGAACCTCGCCGAGGTCTACAGGTACATTCTTCACAACAAAAATAGAGAGCTGGTGATGGTCGAAGAAGAGCTAGCGTTCCTGCTGCGCTACTTCGAGCTCCTGCGCCTGCGATTTGGCGATGCTGTTGAGTTAGAGATGCCCCCTGACGGCGCGGGCGACCGGAAACTGGTGCCGCCCATCTCGCTGCAGATTCTGATGGAGAACGCGGTCAAACACAATGAGTTTTCGCGCGAGCGCCCGCTGCGGATTCGTCTATCGGCGGACGTAGAGGGCCTCACGATGACCAACGAACGCCGCCCGCGCGCGGCCATTCGCGAATCCGCCCGCGTCGGGCTGCGCAATCTGGATGAGCGTTGCCGGCTCATCCTAGGCCGAGGCATCGACGTTCGCATTCAAGCGAGTGAATTCACGGTGACCGTCCCGGTGGAGAGGCTGGCATGAAGGTCGCTATCGTCGAGGACGAGCCTCTCGCGCGCCAGATGCTGGCGGACTGTATCCGCCAATGCAAAGGGGACGTGGAGATCGTGGCCGCGCTCGAAGGCGTCGCCGACACCGTCGCCTGGCTGGAAGCGCATGGCCAGCCGGATCTTCTGTTCGTCGACATCCAGTTGGGCGATGGCACTTCGTTCGACATATTCCGGCGATCGCGGCTGAATTGTCCCGTGGTATTCACCACAGCCTACGATGACCATGTCCTGGAGGCGTTTCAGTCCAATGGGATCGACTATCTTCTAAAGCCGATTCGCCGCGAAAAGGTTGCCACGGCGCTGGAAAAATACGAACGATTGAAGGGTCACTTTGTCTCGGACCACGCGGCCGTGTCGCGTGCGTTGACAAAACCGTCAGCGCCGCGAGAACGCTTTCTCGTACGCAGGGGAAGCGAATTCGTTCCCGTGCGCACTGTCGAGGTGGCCTACTTCTTCAGCGAACACAAGCTGGTGTTTCTGGTTACTCGCGACGGCAAGCGGCACGTCTTGGACAAGACGCTTTCGGAGGTAGAACACGAGTTGGAATCAACACGATTTTTTCGCGTCAACCGCAACTTCCTGGCGTCGATTGATTCCATCGCCCGCTGCACTCCACACGGCAAAGGAAAACTGCTCGTGCAATTGACGCCCTCTTGCGGCGCTGAGGTCACCGTGAGCCAGGAACGGGCGTCCGACTTCAAACGCTGGTTGGGGGAGTGACGGCGACACCGGCGCCGACAGCATACTCGTATGCGGCATTGTAGGCGCAACCGAACAGCGTGATGATGCTCAACATGTACATCCACACGATGAGCGCGATCACGGTCGCCACGCTGCCATACATCACGTTGTAGTTGGATAGATTGCGCACATACCATCCAAACGCGAGGGTGAGAAGGAACCAGAGCACGGTAGCCACAATCGAGCCGCGCCAAACGGCCGCCCACGATTGCCGTTTGCGCGGGCCAATCCTGTAGAGCAGCATCGTGACCAGAACAACCGCCGAGAAGGAAACCAGCAGGCGGAGCACCTGGCCTGCAAATAGCAGTCCGGACGTCACTCGGCTCAGGGTTACGTCGCCGCTGAGATAGGCCAACATCCAACGCTCAGTTTTGTCGCCGAACAAAATAAGCGCGGAGGCCCCAACAGCCGGCAGGGCGGAGGTGAGTACAAGCAGCGCCGCATAGCCGCGCTGCTTCCACCACGGCCTCCCGACGGGAACGTGATAGACGGCGTTGAACCCTTCCATCAAACTCAGCATCAGCCCGGAGGCCGCGTAAAGGCTAATGAGCGTGGCGCCGATCAGCACGGATAACGGGCGCTGCCCCTCCACAGCGAACCTCTTCAGGACCAATTCCTCGGCGCCCGGCGGCACTATCTCTTCCAGGAAGTGCGACATCACCTGGAGAACCGAATTTGCCTGTGCCTGAACAAGAAGCGTGGCAAGTGTAGTCAATACGGGGAAGAACGCGAGCAATGCCGAATAAGCGGCGCCTTTGGAGATAGAGAGACAGTTTTCCTGGTAGGTGATCCATGCCGCGCGCTGGAGAAGCGCCAGAGTTCGCTTCACCATGCTCACGTCTCCGCGTGCCGGCCAGTTTTGCCACGCCAGATCTCGCGAGCGCAGAAAGCCAGAGACGCGATCCACACCAGAAGCGACAAACAGCCGAAGAACCTGGTGTCCCATGAAGCGACGAATTGCATGGCGATCAGCGCGTCTGGCGATGCCTCTACACGTGCGACCAGGAATCCCAGGGCGTCGGAGCTGGTGGGTATGGACTTTCCGTTTTGGGTCACCTGCCAGCCGGGATGATAACTCACCTGCATCGAGAGCACATGGTTTGCAGGAACCGCGGTGTGCATTTCGATGCGGGAACTCGTTGGCCAATAGGCGAACGGAGATTCTCCGTGTGGATCGTGGATGGCCGTCAAGTACTCACGCAACGAACCCGCGCCCGCCTTTAATACGGATTGAGTGGGCACCGCCGACGGCGGGATGAGATGGGCTAAGCCGGAGTAAGGAACATGGTAAATGCGGTCGCCGCGGTTGCTGTGCACTTGCGGCAGAAGACCCTCAAACTTTTCCGGAAGGCGGAAGTCCCGAAAATATTCCGTCGAGTCTTCGGCGTGAACTGCAACGTATTGCACGCCCAGCGCGGAGAGCAGCCATGCCGCGTCGCGGCCCTCTTCACCGTGTACGCTGCGGGCCGATGTGCGCACGCGATACAGGAAATCGGCGGCGCGGCGATCAGCCAGCCCCGACTCAAATGTGCCGCCGAGTTGGGGGATGGAAGTGAAGGCATTCAACCGGTAGCGAGTCCCCCCGGAGACTGCCACACGGCCATGCGGTCGCAGGCGACTGAGCGCCTCGACTGTTCTCACCTCGGCCGTCTGCCCCGAAGGAATGGGATGAAGCGGCTGATACGACGTTGCCGCATAGCGGCGTACCTGATCCGCGCCGAGGATGCAGGCGGTAGCCAACAGAATCAAGCCGGCGGCCTGCGCGAGAATCCAGCGATGTTGGATCGCCTGGCGAACAATCTCCATTCCGAAAAGAATCGCGAACAACTCGAATTCCATTTCGTAGCGGCGCGACTCCGGCAGCGTGTTGTAACCAAAGCGGTAGAAGCCCACGACGACCCATGAAAACCCGAACGTGCAGATCGCCAGGAAGCATAGCCACACAGATTGGCGCGCGCGCCAAAACAGCAGACGCACTAAAATCGCTCCAATCGGCAAACCGGCGAGCATCCAAATCTGCGATGTTTGAAACCGGTACTCATAGGCGTCCTTTGGCCAGTTGAAGGCCATGGTCGAAACAAACGCGGGCGTAAGCCAGAAGGCGGCCATGAGATAGGCAAGCAGCGCTGCCGCCAGCAGCCGCGACGAACGGAAGTTGGTGACGGCGTACGTACCCGCTCCGGTGAGCAACATGGCGATCATGCACCAGGCAAGGCCAACCGCGGCGATCCAATTGCTGAGCGTCACGGCCATCATTGCCAGCGCCGCCAGGAATATGCGCCAGAAACTGGGACGCGTCGCCGCATTCCATGCCGCGAGTATCGCCAGTGGGAGCAGTGCGAGGCCGACGTTGTGCGGTCCTTCGCCGTACTTGACCAACACCTGCAATCGCCACGGCAGTTGAGCTAGCCCGCGATCGGTGTCCAACTGCCGGAAGAGCGCGTAGCCAGGCGACCAGATCGTCCACGCCAAAGCGCTGAGCGTTGCCCATAGAGGGCTTCGCGTAAAGTGCCGCGCCAGCCACCAGACGCCCCAAGGCGCCAGGCACGTCAGAAGTGCAATCAGCAAACGCCACAGGTAGTAGAACTCGATAGAAGGAAAAATGCGAGTGGCCAGCGCGGCAGCGTATGGAAGCAGCGGCAGGTAGAGGAATTGCGTCGGCAGGCCATTGTAATGAAGTGCGTCCCAACCCCACGGGTGCGGGTTGCCAGAGATAGTTTTCGCGATGGAAGCGTAACCCATCTCGATGCTGTCGCGGTAGACGGACTCACCGGGAAAGAAGAGGATGAGGTTCAGCCCGAAGCTTACCGCCGACAGGGCCATCAGGCTCATCACCGTCAAAGATGCGCGGCGCCATGCAGGCGACCATGGCCCGCCTCGCCACGAGACAACGAACAGGTAGACGAGAGTGCAGGCAGTCAGCAATGTGAGGAGGCGGCCAATCGCGTTTTCCCTCGGCAGGGTGAACTGTAACAGGATCTCGCGGTCCCCTGGTGGCACCTCGACCAACATGAAACCCAAGGGGTCACGCTGGATCGTCAATGATGCTCCCGCCGCCGTAAACGCCCGCCAATAGGGATCGTAGTTCTCCTGCACCACGAGAGCCTCGCCGTCGCTAAAATGGCCGGTTATGCGAATACGATCCGGCGCCTCACGCGTGTAGGCGGGCCTCTGTTCGGGACCCTGCTCGATCGCCGCGGCATAGGCGCGAAGGTGATCGGTGTTCACCGGGCGCGCGATGGCAGGCACGGCACGGACTTGTTCCAGACGCACGATGCGCGCCTGTTCCGGATAGCGGCGCGGAATGCGGTAGATGAAATCCCCTCGGCCGCTGGAATAGATCCGCGGAAGTTGCTTGGGAAACAGGTCCGTCCGAACGTAGTCGTGATACATCTCACTGGACTGCTTCTCGTGCACAACGATGGCGCCCACGCCGTAAGCCTGCATCCACACTTTCGTCATTTCCGGTTCTTCGCCGAAGGTGGCTTGATAGTAGGGTTCCACGAGAAGGTCGTTCAACATTCCCTGTTCGGAGCCGCCGCCCAATTGCGGAATGTGATGCCAGGCGTTGAACCAGAAACGAACGGAGCCTGTGGCGAGAATCCGCTCACCGGGCAGGTTCTTCGCAATCCAACTGGTGATGCGATATTCAATCCGTTTCTCCGGGTGCCGATCCTCGGGGAAGAACTTCCATGCACGGCGAATGTAGCCTTTCGCCGGAATCAACGCGCATACAAACAAGACAACGGCGAGCGTGCGCGGAAGCCACTGTCCCCATCGCGGGTGTATGGGACCGAAGCGAGTTCGCGCCAGCCATCGCAGCGCTTCCATGCAAAGAAGAATCAGGGCCAGATCCAGTTCCGGCGCCAATCGCTGCGGTTCACCGGCGATGCGGAAATCGAAGTGATCCTCGCCGGCGGTGTTCAATGTAAACAGCATTGCGAAGCCGGAAACAAAAACGAACCACGCTCGCTCCGGCCTCCCACGAGCCCAGCGCCAAGATAGTACAACGTAAATCGCCAGCATCACTACGGCTAGAATCACCGACCAGAGGTGCCCCGGTTGGGAGACCCATTGCAGATTTCTCGTCGTGACTTGGAGATAGCTAGGGGAAAGCCAGGATGCCGTCAGGCCGTAGGCGAGCACGGCGATCGCTCCGCCTCTGAACCACACCCACGCGTCCTTCTCAGAAAGAAAAACGGCCCATGCCAGAAATGGGAACGTGAGCGCCAGCGCGGTGGCTCCGTAGAAATTAGTGGAGACAACCCAGGCGCACAAAATCGCGGATGCCGCCATCCAAGCCGAGCGGCCACGCCGCAATCCGAACCACGCGGCTCCCAGTGCCCAAGGCAACAATGCCCAGGCCGACATATGCGGTCCTTCGCCCCAACGCATGAGTGCGTTCAGCCGATTCGGCAGCCAATAGTATTTGGAGACGTCGTCCCAAAACGCGGGGAGGAGTAAATAGCCGGGTGAGATAAGCAACGACGCCAACGCCGATCCCGCCGCCGCGGGCCGCGATCTGGTGCATACAAATACGAGGAAGTACACGCCAGCGATGGCGACACAATAAAACAGTGCGACAAAGAGATGGTAGGAATGTGCGAATGAGCGTCCCGTCCATTCGTGAATCAACGCAATGCCATAGCGGATCGCCGGCGGATAGATGTAATCCCAGCGCGTGCCGCAGTACCAGTTCGGTTGCCAATTGGGATGGGGAAAGTTGTCGGCCAGGAAGTGGGCGTCGGAGATGAATGTGCTCTCGATCGTCCCCCAACTGTCGAGGAACCCCATCCAGAACACTGGCCAGATGAAGACCGCCGCCAGCGCGGCGAGCAGCAGCAGATCGAGAGCGGGTGTGAATTTCCGCCAACGCTCAGACAGAGGCATGCCCGTTGGAGGGATCCGTGGCGCTCGAATAGCGGTTGCGCAGGCTCTCGAAGCGGCGCTGCTTCCACAGTCCGCTTTTGTGGAGAATGTACTGAGCTAAAACCCAAAGAATGGAGATGCCGTACCGGCTGCTCTGTAGGAATGACGCGGATGACGCCTGCGGAAAATATCGCGTCGGAACGGGCACTTCGGCGATCTTCGCACCCACTTCAACGAATTGCGCCATGATCTCCTGATCGAAAATGAAATTGTCCGAATTCATCTCCACGTTCACGGCCTCCAGAATCTCGCGCGTGTAGGCGCGATAGCCGGTGTGGTATTCCGCGAGGGACAATCCGAACACGACATTTTCGCACCAGGTGAGAAAGCGGTTGGCAATGAACTTCCACCAGGGCATTCCTTGTTCCATTACACGCCCGCCGAGCAACCGCGAACCAAGAACAACGTCCGCCGTGCCGTTTTGAATGGGCGCGATGACTTCGGGCAGCAACGTCGGATCGTACTGATAATCGGGATGCACCATCACGATGATGTCAGCGCCCGCCCGCAGTGCCTCGCGATAGCAGGTCTTCTGATTAGCGCCGTAGCCGTAATTGCGGTTGTGAACGAATAGTTCCAGCCCCAACTCGCGCGCGATTTGGATGGTTTCGTCGGAGCTGCCATCGTCGACGAGAATCACGAGGTCCACCACATCGTGTGGCAACTCGGCATAGGTCATGCGAAGCGTGCGTGCCGCATTGTAAGCCGGCATCACCACAACGACCTTCGATTTGTGCGCCTCCGGGGAACTCATCTGCCACTCACGTCCGGCCGCGCCACGACAATGAACTGGTAGGCAAAGAGTCCCTTCCACGCCTTGGCA
>DASRHX010000756.1:0-2099 GCA_035650295.1 Bryobacteraceae bacterium
CAAGGTCTTGAACCCTCAGCGCGCGTCCTATGGCATCAGCGACTTTAATTTCGCCCTGATCCAGCTTGGGCAGACCACGCTGCGGAGCGAAATCGGCAAGATCGAACTGGACCGAACGTTCGAGGAGCGGACCAACATCAATATCCAGGTGGTGAACGAACTCGACAAGGCCTCGGATCCCTGGGGCGTCAAAGTCCTCCGATACGAGATCAAAAATATTACCCCCCCGAAGGGCGTGCTGGACGCGATGGAAAAGCAGATGCGGGCGGAGCGGGAGAAGCGGGCAGTGATTCTCACGTCCGAGGGCGAACGCGACGCGGCCATCAACCAGGCCGAGGGTGAGAAACAACAAGTTATCAAAGCGTCAGAGGCGAAGAAGCAGCAGCAGATCAACGAAGCGGATGGAGCGGCTGCAGCCATCCTCGCCATTGCCCAAGCCACCGCCGAAGGGCTGCGCAAGGTCGCAGAAACCATTCGAGTGCCGGGAGGCCAGGAAGCCGTTCAACTTCGCGTGGCGGAGCAGTACATCACGAAGTTTGGAGAGTTGGCGAAAACGACCAATACCCTCATCCTGCCGGCATCGGTCTCCGATGTTGGTTCCATGATCGCCGTGGCGATGAACGCCATGCGGCAGATAGGTCCCGTCACCACAACGAAGCCGTAACCGGCCTGCGAGTCACGTTTGACAGGTGACAGCAGGTTGCCTAAAATCGCTTCCTAATGAAAGAACATGTCCTCAGCGCGTTCGGCGAAAGCGCGACCGTCAAGCAACAGTTCGCGCACGAGCACGCCGATCGCATCGTGCAGGTCGCAAAACTGATCGCCACGGCCTTTCGCGATGGGCACAAAGTGCTGCTCTTCGGCAACGGAGGCAGTGCCACGGATGCGGCTCATCTCGCCGCGGAGTTCGTCGGGCGGTATAAACGAGAGCGCGCCCCCCTCCCGGCCATCGCCCTTGCGACCGACATCGCCGCCATTACCTGTATCGCCAACGACTACGGCTTCGAAGAACTCTTCGCCCGCCAGATTCGTGCCCATGGCCAGAAAGGCGATGTCGCCATTGCCATCAGTACCAGCGGCAATTCACCCAATGTGCTGAAGGGTGTCGAGGCCGCACAGGCTTGCGGCCTCACCACCATTGGCTGGACCGGGGGGACCGGCGGGAAACTGGCTGGTCTCGTGGAATTTCCGTTCGTCGTGCCCTCAACGGTCACAGCCCGCATTCAAGAAAGCCACATCACGCTCGGCCACGTCCTGTGTGAACTCATCGAGGAACAGCTCCTTGGCAAAGCCTCCTGACCGGCAGCGGCCCCCTATCACGACTCCGAAACTGATCCCGCCGATCAACGTGACGGATCTCACGACCTATCCGCTCAAGAAACGGTTCAGTAAGGTCCGCGTCTCCGACTCAGCTCGCCCCTGGCGCCGTGGTGGAAGCTTCAGCCAATTCTATCGCTCGCTGCCTGATTTTCTTGGCGTGAAAACGTTGCGTGCGGTGGCCAAAGCCGTCGCGAAGGCCCATCGCAAAGGCTGTCCGATCATCGTGGGGATCGGCGCACACGTCATCAAAGTCGGATTAAGTCCGATTCTCGTGGACCTCATGCAGCAAGGCATCGTATCGGCCGTGGCCATGAACGGCGCCGGGATCATTCACGATTTTGAATTGGCGCTCATGGGGCACACGTCAGAGGAGGTCGACGCGGAAATTGACGAGGGACGCTTCGGAATGGCGGAAGAAACCGGCCGCATGCTGAACGAGGCAATCGTCCGCGGGGCTCATGATCGCGAGGGGCTCGGCGAATCCGTCGGCCACTACATCAACCGACGCCAGGGACAGTTTCCCCATCGAGACACGAGCATTCTGGCGACTGGAGCGCGGCTCGGCATTCCAGTGACCGTGCACGTCGCCGTCGGTACCGACATCATCCATATGCATCCTGCCGCGGACGGCTCCGCCATCGGCGCAACATCGCTGCTGGATTTTCGACGGCTTGCGGCAGTTGTGTCGGAGATGGAGGGAGGCGTGTATCTCAATCTCGGTTCCGCCGTCATTTTACCGGAAGTTTTTCTCAAAGCGGTATCACTGGGGCGCAATCTTG
>DASRHX010000757.1:0-2486 GCA_035650295.1 Bryobacteraceae bacterium
AACCGACACCGCACGACGAATGGGATTGGGATGCGGTACAACCGCTCGTGCTTGTAGATGCCAACTGGCTGGGGATGCCCAGAAAGCTGCTGCTACAAGCAAATCGAAATGGGTTTCTCTATGTGCTGGATCGCGTTGACGGCAAAATGCTGATGGCAACGCCACTTGTGAATAAGTTGACTTGGGCAAAGGGGATTGCGCCGGACGGACGGCCGATCATGAATCCTAATCAGGTTCCTACACCTGAGGGAACCTTGATTTGTCCTGCTGTGGAAGGCGCAGCCAATTTCTTCTCGACCTCATTCAATCCCGCCACGCAGCTGTTCTATGTGAACACCCTCGAGCGTTGCGCTGTTTACACCAGACGCGCGTCCGGGGATTGGCGGGCTGGCCGCGGCTATAGCGGAGGCGGAGGTCGCCGGGACCCTGCCGACCGGCCGGTTAAGATCCTTCGGGCATTCAATATCGAGACGGGCAAGCCAGCCTGGGAGCTTCCGCAGGAGGGACCCGGCAATACCTGGACCGGAACGCTGTCCACAGCCGGCGGGCTTGTGATCTTTGGCGACGATGGCGGAGCGTTGGCAGCGGCGGATGCGGCCACGGGCCGGCGCCTATGGAGCTTCCCGTTCACCGAAAACCTGCACACGTCGCCAATGACTTATATGTTCGACAACCAGCAGTATGTGTCGATCGTCAACGGCAGCATCGTGTACGTGTTCGGGCTGCCCTGACCGGGTAGATCACATCCTTTTTGTGTGGAGCACGGTGGCTGACTGCTCAGCGGCGGCTTTCACAAGGGCGCCCATTTTCGGATGAATCGGTATGATATCGGGCGGAATGCCGGCGGCGGTGAGGGCGTCGGTCATGATCGGGCCGACGGAGGCGATGGCGACGCGGTGCAATTGTTCCATCACTTCGTCTTTCAGGCCCTGCTCGGCGGCAATTTCAAACAAGTGGTCCAACTGGATGGAGGAGGTGAAGATGACCACATCGAGGCCGCCTTCTGCCAGCCGGCGCACGGCTTCTCGGAGTGGTTCGAGGTCGTCGGGCAACTCCCAGCGGTAGAGCGCGATGGGAGTCACGATGGCGCCGAGAGCTTGGAGGGCCGCATTCAATTCCATGTTGGGCCGGCCGTACTCCTGTATCGCGATGCGGCGCTCCGCCCTGTCTCGAATGGCAGCGACGATTTCCCGCCAGGTGTTGGGTTCGGGAATCATCACGCCGATGGGAACCTGGAGCGCCCGTAGAATAGGCACGGGCTTGGGACCGCGCGAGATGATAGTGGCCCGGCGTAGGGCGGCGGCGAGACGCTCTTCGGGCATGCGCTCCTTGACGACGTCACGGAGAAACGCAAGGCCGACGCCTGTCATGCAGACGACGATGTCGAGTTCGCCGGCCTCCAAACGCTCCACAAACTGAAATGCGATGGAATGGTCGTCAACCGAGCGCTCTTTCACGGACGGGGCAACGAATGGCACGCCATTCTGACGGAGGATCATGTTCTCCATATCTTTGGCGCGACGGCTTTCCAGACTGAGCACGCGGAGGCCGGCAAATGACATTCAGGGTTCGGATGAGCCTTTCAAAACGAGTATTGCGCAAACACGTATGGGAACGTCTGCCCCGATCCGGGCGAGTTTTGTTTCAGGAACTCACCGGCGAACAGATGGCCGATTCCGCCGCCCGCCTTCCATTGCTTGTTAACGGTCCAGACGAACGTCGCATCGAGTTCCGTCCCGATGGAGCGGGCCGTGTTGCCGGCCTTCGGACGAACTGTGGAGCGGCCGGCGACGTCGTATAGCGCGTCGGCGGCGTTGGCGAGCCAGAGCCAGTGATAGTCGAAATTGACCTGCAGAGCCTTCGTGGGCTTTGCGTCGGCGCCCAGGCGGACGTTGTGCATGTTCTGCCAGCCGACGGCGTCTACGAGTCCGTAGAAAAGGTGGTTCGTGCCGAGGAGGTGGTCGAAGGTGCGGTGCGTGCGATCGTTTGGGTTCGCGTCTCCCGAGGCGTAATTGTACTCGCCGGAAACGCGAGGTTTCCAATCGTGCGAGGCGATCGTTCTTCCGCCAACGAATGAGGCGGCCCAAGCCTGGTGGCTGAGCGACGCGACGTTGCCCCATTGACGCGAGGATTCGATCTGATAGTCGAAACCGTGGAGCGCCTTTGCGCCGGGAAGCGACGCGAGGCGGAAGCCGCCGGTCCAGATGCTGGCGTTGCCGGTTTTCCAGAGCAGGTATGGTTCGAGCGTGGAAGCTGGAACGATTCTGTTGAGTGAGCCGTATGCGCCATGAATATTGAAGCCGCGGCGCGGCTGATCGAGGCGGCGGGTGGGGTCGGGCTGCACGACCGTGGAAGCGAAGAGATCGACCTTTGCGCGCGCGTTGCCGAGTTCCAGCTTGACGGCGTCCCAGTTGCGTGAGTTGTTGGTCCAATCGAGCGGCCCGAGGATGCGCTGAGCGCCGTAGTTCAGCAACTGGCGAGATCGG
>DASRHX010000758.1:0-3673 GCA_035650295.1 Bryobacteraceae bacterium
CATGGGCGCTGCTCGAGACTGGTCAGATCGAGAAGGCGCGCGAGTGGCTGCGATGGTATCCGATTCCATTGTCGAGCGGCGGCGATACAATTGAGCCGCTGGTGATGGAGAAAGCGCTGGAACTTCGCACGCGGGCGCTTGTCCGGAAAGGCTGAGCATGCCAAATACAAGACGGGCGTTCTGCCACGCCCTTGGCGCGTCCGCGCTACAAGCGGCCATGCCGCAATCGAGCGCGCGGCCAAAGAATCGTCCCAACATCGTCGTCATTCTCGCCGACGACCTTGGGTACGGCGATGTTGGTGTATACAACCCGGAGTCGAAGATCCCCACCCCAAACATCGACCGGTTGGCGCGCGAGGGCGCGCGATTCACCGACGCACACACACCGTGTGGAGTGTGCTCGCCCACTCGCTACGGCCTGCTGACGGGGCGTTATCCGTGGCGGACAGAGTTGAAGACACAGGTGCTGTGGCCCTGGGACCGTCCGCTGATCGAGAAAGACCGGCTCACGCTTCCCAAACTCCTGAAGAGTGTCGGCTACAGGACCGCCTGTTTCGGCAAATGGCATCTCGGTTGGGATTGGGCCACAACCGACGGTTCGAAGGTGAACGCGCAGGTGCGCATCGGGGATCCGCAGCGGGAAATCCGCTACGCATTCGCTAAGAAGGTAATTTTCAGCGAGCCGGTGCGGGAAGGGCCGACGACGCGCGGCTTCGACTACTACTTCGGTGTCGATCTGCCCAACTTCCCACCATACACGTTCATCGAAAACGACACGCTGCAGGCCGCTCCGACGGAGCAAAAGCCCGACAGCATGTTCGGCTGGCCAGGAGCCATGAAACCGGGGTGGAAGTTCGAAGAAGTATTGCCGGAGATCGGCCGCCGGGCGGTAAGTTGGGTTAAGGAGCAGGCGCGCGCCGGGAGCCCGTACTTTTTATATTTCCCGATGACAGCGCCGCACACGCCCATCGCTCCGCATCCTGATTTCGCCGGCAAGAGCCGCGCCGGCGCGTATGGCGACTTCGTCTTCCAGGTGGACGCGGCAGTGGGACAAGTGATGGATGCGATCCGCGAGTCGGGCACGGCCGAAGATACGATCGTAATCTTCACAAGCGATAACGGGCCGGAGAATCTCACCTATCCGGTGCTACGCGATTTTGGACACGCGAGCCAGGGACGCCTGCGCGGGGCGAAACGGATGTTGTGGGAGGGCGGGCATCGAGTTCCGTTCCTTGCATGGGCGCCCGGGCGCATCGCCGCTGGGCGAACGGAAAATGAGACCATCTGCCTCACCGACGTGATCGCGACGGTGGCGAAGCTTACCGGCTACAAGTTGCCGAATGATGCCGCCGAGGATAGCTACGACGTTAGTGCGGCCTTGTTCAATCAGAAGCGCGAGAAACCGATTCGCGAGGCGACCGTGCACCACAGCATGAACAACGAGTACGGGTTGCGTCAAGGCGACTGGGTGTTGATTGAATCCGCGAAGAGCGAGCATGGGGCGGCCGAGCCGGAATGGTGGCGCGAGCGGCATGGCATTCAAAAGCACAGTGAGCCGGGCGAGTTGTTCCACTTGAAGGAAGACCTGCGCGAAACTAAGAATCTGTATGCGCAGTATCCGGACCGTGTGAAACAGATGCGCGCGCTGCTGAATCGGTATCAGACCGAGGGGCGCAGCGTCCCGCGACGCTGACGCCCTCGAGCGACATCAAAACAGCAGCTTCAACGCCAATTGCGTTTGGCGCGGACCGTTTGCCGTTCCGGTGACGCGGCCGAATAGCGCGTTGCCCACTTGTCCATTCGGTTCTCCGAAAATCGGATGATTCAGAGCGTTGAACCATTCGCCGCGGAACTCCACCGAGAGCCGCTCCTTGAAACGGAAGCGTTTGAAGATGGAGAAGTCGAGCGCCTCCACGAAGTCGCTACGAAGGCTGGGATGCATACGGCCAACGCTTCCAAACGTGTATTGCGCCGGATTGCGGAACGCCGATGTATCGAACCAACGGTCCAGTGTCGGGTTGTCGATCTCGGCATTCTGACCCGTGGAATCGGGCCGCTGTGTCCCGCCAAAGGAAAAGCTGGTGTTTCCGGTCGCGGTGATCTGCGTCGGCAGTCCGCTGTTGAAGGTCAGGATGCCGTTGGTCTGCCACTGGCCCAGGATCGCGTTGACGACCCCGCCCCAGGAGGAGCCGAATTGCTTGCCGCGTCCGAACGGCAACTCGTAGGTGAAGCTGGTCACCAGCCGGTGGCGCGTGTCATAGGGGGAGATGGAACGGTCGCAGGCGCGGCAGTTGGCGTTCCGCGCCGGGGAACTGGCCCATGCGTTGTCACCCGTGTCGGCGATCAACTTAGAGAAGGTATACGCCACGACCACGTTGGAACCGGCGGAGAAGCGCTTCTCATACTTTGCCTGCAACGCATGGAAATTTGAGTTGCCCCACGATGCGCCTGCGAAGCTGACACCGGGAATGTGCGGGTAAGGCGTCAACAGTTGGCCGCGCTGGACCGTTGGCGTGGACATGGCGCCCACCTTGATGATGCCGAAAAAGGGATTGGGCACTACGTCCAGCAATCCGGCATCCGGCCGGATGAAGCTGTCCGCGAGTTGATCCATTTGCCAGCTAATCGGCAGGTGGGTTCCCTTATTGCCCGCGTAGGCGACCTCGAGGACCGAGGAGTTACCGAAATCCTGGGCGATGGAGAAGTTCCACTGTGAGTTGTAAGGCGTGGTCATGGTCGAGGGTACCGGTGTGCCGACACCCAGGCCAAGCGCGGCGAGCAGGCCATTCGCCGACCCTTCGGGCTGAAGAACGCCGTTCGGGAAGGGGTTGCGCAGAAGGTCGGTGGGCGTTACGCCATCGACCGTGGGCACCCAGGGAGTGGATGCACGGAAAGGTGCGGTGCCATAGTTGTTCGCGCCGTAGGGAGCCGTCGTGTAAAAGATGCCTGCACCGATGCGCATGACCGTGCCCGGTCGAATTTGATAAGCCAGACCAATGCGCGGCGCGATCTTGCCCCACTCGATCGATTTCAAAGACCGGCCGTCCAATCCCTTACCAGGGAACAACCAGCCGCCTCGCAGATTCATGCCGGTTTGCTGGCCGAGCGGGCTGGCAACTTCCGGATCGAATACGGCGAATCGGTCATATCGCTCGGTGACGCCGGTTTCAAAGTCCCATCGCAGGCCGAGGTTGACCGTCAAGCGGTGAGTCACTTTCCAATCGTCCTGCAGGTAGATTCCGAACGACTTGCTCTCGAGCGCGGGCCGAACACCGTGGACTTCGCTGCCGCTGGCGCCGGTGCCCATCAAGAACGATGCATAACCGAAACCGGCGGTACTGCTGTTGACGACGCGAGGATCTGGGCCGGATGACATACCGCGATTGAAGGTAAAGTTCATCGACCACGGCGCCTGGCTGTGGTTGATCAAGTTGATGCGCGTTTCCGTCCCTACCTTGATGCTGTGGCTGGACAGCACCTTCGAGAGTGTGCCGACGAACGTATGGGACTGGTTCGCCGAGCGGAAGTTCCAATGGTGGAGCAGTCCGGGCATGGTCATCTCTTCGACAGTGAACTCGGGAAACGCCAGAAGGTCGGCGCCTTGCTCCGTGTTGGATGGCAGTCCGAGCGTGGTCGGCTTAAATCCGAGATGCCAGGAAGAGCGGTCCAGGAT
>DASRHX010000759.1:0-9435 GCA_035650295.1 Bryobacteraceae bacterium
GGCGGCGAGGATGCGGCCAAGGCTCGCGGCGTCGGAGAAGGAGGATTCCGGCAGACCCGCGATGTCGCCGGTGGTTTCAAGCGGCAACTCGACTTTCTTCGACGGCAGCACCAGCGTTTCCTTCTCACGCCACCTACCGACCGCGTCGAAACCTTCAAGACCAAAGCCGATCGGATCCATCAGGCGGTGACAGGAGGAGCATGCGACGTTGTTCACATGCTCGGAGAGCCGGGCGCGCCGGCCGAGGGGTTTGTCATCGGTCGCATCGGCGAGATTGGTGTTGACATTCGGCGGTGGTGGGGGCACATGCTGGCAGAGGAGTCGCTCGCGCACGAAGATTCCGCGCGCGGTGGGGGATGTCTCCTGCGGACCGGCATTGGCGGCCAGCACCGATGCGTGGCCCAGAAGACCGGCGCGGCGCGCGCCCGCGGGAAACTGCGTGAGCTCAAATTGACCCGGTGGCGTAGGAAAACGGTAGAGCGAAGCGAGGTCGGCGCTGAGGAAGCTGTAGTTCGCCGTAAGGAGCTCCATGAAATTCTTATCGTTCCAGACAAGATGTTGCAGCAGCTTCCTGGTCTCTTCCACCATGCTCGCCGACAACTCGGCAGTGAATTCGGGGAACCGGCGGCCATCCTTCGAAGCATTTGTGACGCGTTCGAGACGGAGCCATTGATTGAAAAACTCGTCGAGTGCCTGCACGGCCATCGGATTGGCGAGCATCCTTCGCGCCATCGCCTCGCGGCCGGCCGGCGTGCGCAACTCGCGGCGTTCGGCAGCGGCGATGAGAGTAGTGTCCGGCATGGTGTCCCAAAGGAAATAGGAGAGCCGGCTGGCGATGGCGTAGTCATCCGACCCCGTGTGGAAGAGGAACTTCGGCGATTGGAGCATCGCTTCGACGATCACACGCGCCCCTTCGAGAAATTTGCCGGTCGCTTTAGCTTGCCTGTCAAAGGCCGCGGCGTAGCGCTTGTATTCGGAGTCCTTGAGAGGGCGACGGAAGGCACGCTTGCCGAAGGTTCGGATGAATTGATCGCGACATCCGGCGTCGGCGGGTGTCGCGGGCGCGCACGGGATCAGCTTGTTCACGTCACCCGCGCGGAACGCGTTGAGCGCAAGCCTCTCGGCAGACGTACTGTACGCCTCGACCAGCAGCGGCGGCATCGCTTGGTGGGCAAGCTGGTTCTTGAAACCTTCGACGTAATCTTCCACGGGGAAACGTTGTGCGGGCTTGCTGTAGTCGCCGAGCAGATCACGAACAGTGTTGTTGTACTGGCTGTGTGTGAGACGGCGCACTAGCGCGGCGGGCTCGGTGGATTTTTCCAGCCGGCGCGTGGCCGTGGGACGGGAGGTGGCGAGATATTCGACCCACTGAATGAGAAGCTTCTCTTCTTCCGACCCGGGCTTGATGAGCTGGCCGCCGGTGTGCTTGACGCGCGCCGTGGGCTTCTCAAGCAGCAAGGATTTCAAGGGAGCGAGAGAAAGGCCGAACTCCGCGATGCGATCTGAACTCGCTTCCGTCGCTGGGAAATGCAGACGCGTAGCCGAAGCCACACCGTCGCGTGCATGGCACATTCGGCAGCGTGCCGCTTCGAGCACAGGGTAGAGCTTGTCCGTGAAGAGGCCCTGCTGCGCCGGGAGCGCGGCGGCGAGCGCTACCGCTGCGCCAAGGATACGAAGCATCCGGGCTTCTCCTTACGAAATGTCTCGGCCGCGAGTACGGTGGTCTTAGTGCCGGTGAGATACAGCTTTTCCAGGCGAGGCAGCGCCTTCAGCTTTTCAAACACGGCGTCGCTCAGGGGCGTGTCGGTCAGATCGAGAATATGAAGGTTGGGCAGGGCCGCCAGTATCGACGCAAGCGAGTCGTCGACGCCGCGGCAGTTCCATAAACTGAGCCGTTCGAGTTGCGGGAAGTTCTGCAGCGCCTTCAGGCCCGCCGAGGTGACCTTTGCGCCGCTCAGATCGAGCCGGCGGAGCTTCTTCAGTTTGGCGAGCTTGGCGACGCCGAGGTCGGTGATTTGGACGCCGCCGGTGAGGCGGCAGTTGCCGGGTCCGGTGGGCTTGCCGTTTCTCCCGAGTCCGATGCCGGCGCCGAGATCCAGTTCTTCGAGGTTTGAGAGCAGCGCGATCGTGTCGAGGTCGAGATCGGTGATCGTAGCTGTCCAGCATAGGCCGCCGTTGCGGCGCTGAATGCCTTGGAAGCCAAGTTTGCGGAGCTTGGGTAGGAGCTTCAAGAAGTTGAGATTGGTGCCGTTGATTCGCGAGCCGCCGAGATCGAGCTCTTCGAGTTGCGACAACGACGGAAGGCTCTCCAGGCCTCCATCGCCCAACATGGTTTGACTGAGATCGAGCGATTGCAGGTTCGTCAACTCCGCGATATAAGGAAGAGCCACGTCCGTGATATCCGTTCCGCGGAGTACGAGCTTCTTCAGGCGCTTGTTGGCTCGCAGATACGACATCGCGGCATCGGTGATGAACTCTGCCGTGTGGAGATTGAGCTCTTCGAGCTGCTGCAACTGCTGGAGCTTTTCGATACCGCGATCGGTGACGTACGTGAATGACAGATCGAGCCGCTTCAGGTCCTTGTTTTTGACGACTGCATCAAGGGTGCTGTCCGTAGCCCCTGTGCGGGCAAGCGAGATTTCGACGACGACGCCGTTCGACGCGCGCACCACCTCGCCTCCCAAGGCTTCAATGTCGCCGGCAGCCAGAGCAACTAGAGAAAGTAGCTGGATCATGTCCGGCGCTCCCGCTTTGTCGCGTCGAGACTCCAGTTGATCTTGCAGGACGGCAACGCTTTTTTCAGTGCGTCGTAGCCCTGCTGAGAGATTGACGTATGGTATACGTCCACGTATTTCAGTTGACTAAGGCGACTGAGAACCTTGATGGTCTCGTCTGAAATTTCAGTGTGGTCGAGATGGAGTTCCTTCAGGAAGATGAGGCTCGCGAGCTTGGCGAAGCCCGCATCTCCTACCGCCGTGTACTCGATGCCTAGTGACTCAAGCTTGGAAAATTGGGCGACCCAATCCATCGCAACGTCGGTCACCTTCGTTTGCGACAGTCCAAGGCGTTTGAGGCCTCGCAGAGCGGTCAGCACCTGCAAGCCCTGCTCGCCGAACCGGCAGAAGCTGAGATCGAGTGACTCGAGTTGATCGAGGCTCGCCAGGGCCTTCAGGCCCGCGTCGGTGAGATCGATGCCGCGCACGTCGAGTCGCTTCAACTTGGTGAGGCTGGCAAGATTGGCAACGCCCTTATCGGTCGCCTCGGAATAACGGATCGACAGATCCTCGAGAGCCGTAAGAGCACCGATGTGCACGAGGCCCTCGTCGCCGAGGGGCGCGTTTTCGAGATGTAGTTCGCGCAGATTTTTCGGCAGCGCCGCCAGACCGGCTCCTTCGACCAACGTGTCGCCCAGAGAAAGGAAGCGGAGCTTGGAAAGCCCCGTCAACTTGGACAACGCGGCATCGCCAATGAGAGTGTGGGCGAGATCCAGTTTCTCGAGATTCCGTAGCGAAGCAATGTGCGCGAGGCCGACCTCGCTGACCTCGGTGTCACGCAGGCTCAGCTCCGTGATCTGGGGAAGTTCGGCGAGAATGGCCAGTTCACGGTCAGTGACCGGCGTGGATTTCAAAGACACCGCCGCACCATGGATCGTTCCGCCGATCGCGCGAATCCATTCCGCAATCGCGCGTTCGCCCTTGCCGGACGGAGGAGGGGGCGTGGACCGCCGTTCGCCTTCACCCTGGAACATCACTCTGACATCCGGGACCGATGCGGTGAGTTCATACACACCGGCGCTGGTGGCGCGGCTGTAACGCAGATCGAGCGAGCGGAGATTCTTCAGCGCCGTGAGCTTGGCCAGACCCGCATTCGACACTTTAGTGCGGTAGAGATCCAGCTCTTCCAGCCCCGGCATCGCACGTAGCGCACCGATGCCGGTGTCGGTCACATTGGTGGCGCGAAGGTTCAGCCGGCGAAGTTTGGTCAGCCCCGCTAGTTGGGCCAGGCCTCGGTCGGTGATGCCGGTGTCGTTGAGATCGAGCTCGGTGAGTTCGGTGAGCTTGGCAAGGTTGGCGAGCCCGGCGTCGGTGATCGATGTGCCTCGCAGATAGAGCTTCCCGAGCGACGACATGCCGGCCAGACTGGCCATGCCGCGATCATCGAAGGTGCGGTCATAGTTGAGGTCAAGGTAAGTCAACTTGAATTGCGCGAGGGCCGCGCCCAGGAGCTTGGTCTGGTGAACGCGGAGTTCTTTGAGATTCCTCAACGGTTCGAGGTTTCGGATGGCCGCATCTTCAAGTGGAATGTATGTCTGAACCGGTTTGCTGAGGATGAGCTTTTCAAGCTTCGTACAGCCGGCGAAGATCTGAAGCGTCGAGGCCAGGACCGATGCGGGCTGATCGTACCAAAGCCGTCCGTTGAGATAGAGTTCCTTCAGGTGCGGGAGCGGCGGCAGCGCCTTTAGTTCCTGTTCGAGCGAAACGGCCCATTGCGTGACGCCCGCGAAGTTGAGTGTGTGCAGACGAAAGTCCGTCTCCGGCAGTTGCGTGATGTCGGTGATCGGGCGGCGCTGCCCTTCCAGCACGACGCTCCCGCCCATGCGCAGCATCCATTCGGCGACAACGCGATCGGGCGACTGCGCAACGAGCCCTGACGCGAAAAGACTCGCGATAAAAATACAGCGCATTCGACAGTGAAGGTATCACACAATAGACAACATGCGCCTCCTCTATTTCCTTGTTCTCGCTATCACTTTGATTGCGCAAACCAAGCCCCGCGCAAGGGCCGTTGGAGTGCGGCTCGAGGGCACGCCCGGTCCATTGAATGCCATCACGGATGTGGCGGGTGTCGAGGCCGGTCACACCACGCTGATTTCCGGCGATAACGTTCGTACGGGCGTGACCGCTGTGTGGCCTCGCGGCAAGCAGAATGGCGATCCGGTCTTCGGCGGCTTCTTCGCGCAGAACGGCAACGGCGACATGACCGGGACACACTGGCTCGACGAATCCGGCTATCTCGACGGGCCGGTGCTGATCACTAACACGCACAGCGTGGGCGTAGTGCGTGATGCATACCTGGCGTGGCTGGTGAAGAACAATCGGAAGCCGGGCACCAACGTCTTTCCCGGGGGATTCTTCACTTATCCCATCGTGGCTGAGACCTACGACGGCTTTCTGAACGATATCAACGGCTTTCACGTGAAGCCGGAGCACGTGCATGCAGCGCTCGATGGAGCCAGCGGCGGCGCAGTGGCCGAAGGCAATGTCGGCGGCGGGACCGGGATGACGTGCTACGGGTTCAAGGGCGGGATCGGTACGGCGTCACGGCGTGTCGGATCGAACACCGTGGGCGTACTGGTGCAGTGCAATTGCGGTAGCCAGCGGCAACTTCGCATTGGCGGCTTGCCGGTGGGCGAGGAGATCGTGGGGAGGCCGCGAGCTAGCGTGGGCTATCCGTATCGCGAGGATACCGGCTCGATCATTATCGTTGTGGCCACCGACGCGCCGCTGCTGCCGCATCAGGCCAAGCGGCTCGCGCGGCGCGCAACGATGGGACTGGCGCGCACCGGCGCGACGTCCGGAAATGGCTCGGGCGATATTTTCATTGCGTTCTCGACCGGCAATCCTAATTCGGTCGCCGCGAAAAACGTCGCGGTTACGCCCAACGATTCGTTGAATCCGATCTTCGAAGGCGTGGTCCAGGCAACCGAAGAGGCGATCCTGAATGCGATGTTCGCAGCCGAGACGATGACCGGCGTCCATGGTCACCGGGTCACGGCGCTGCCGCACGATCGCGTGAAAGAAGTGCTGAAGAAGTACAACCGGCTTCAGTGACGGCGGCGATCGAGGCTATGACCTCCAGTTCAGCTTGTTCGGCGAACACCACGCTCTATCTCCACCTGTCCCATCGCCACTTGCGTGCCGCGGCGAACCCACTCGACCAGATCACGATCCGCAGCCACAGCGCATCGCGAAAGCGGCCGGAGAACTATCAGGCGTGAGCCGGCCACCCTTCGAGGTGGCCGACATCATCCGCAGGGCAGGAAACAAATTCATCGAACGCTATTGCGATTCGTTGACGTGGGCACAACTCAAAGTGCTCCGGGCCATCGAGCGCTGCCGCACAGCCGCACTCGGCGGCCATCGCGATCAATGCGTTCGCTGCGGGCATCAGGCCATCTCTTATAACTCCTGCCGAAACCGCCACTGCCCGAAGTGCCAGACCAACGCACGGGAGAAGTGGCTGTGCGCCCGGCGACGCGAACTGTTGCCGGTGTGCTATTTCCATCTCGTCTTCAGCCCGCCGCACGCGCTGGTCCCGCTGATTTGGCAGAACAAGAAGATCCTGTTCGGCCTCTTGTTCGAAGCTAGCGCCGCTACTCTTTCGGAGGTCGCCGCTAATCCGGCCCGGCTCGGCGCCGAAGTCGGTTTCCTCAGTATCCTGCATACGTGGGGACAGACCCTGCAGCGGCATCCGCACATCCACTGTGTCGTGCCGGGTGGTGGACTGTCACCAGACCACGCACGGTGGATCGCCTCACCATCTCAGTTTTTCTTGCCAGTGCGAGTGCTTAGCCGTGTCTTTCGCGGGAAGTTCGTCGCTGGGCTCCGACAGGCCTTTCACCAGAATCAACTCGTCTTCCACGGAGCGTGTGGACCGCTGGCGAACGAGAAAGCATTCGCAGCATTCTTGCGCACTCTCTTCCGACAGGATTGGGTCGTTTACGCCAAAGCGCCGTTCGGCGGGCCGGAACACGTGCTTCAGTATCTGGCCCGCTACACCCATCGCGTCGCCATCTCCAATCACCGACTACTAGCGGTGGACGACACGCACGTCACCTTTCGCTGGAAGGACTACGCGCATCGCAGCAAGCGCCGCGCCATGACTCTCACTCTGGAAGAGTTCCTGCGCCGCTTCTTACAGCATGTTCTACCCAAGGGCCTTCCACGCATTCGTTACTTCGGTTGGCTGGCTAACCGGCGCCGCCAGGAACTTCTTCCCCTATGCCGGACTTTGCTCGCAGCCGTACCGTCGGAAGTGACATCGCCAGTCAACGATGAAATCGCTGTCTGGGAGTGTCCATGCTGCGGTGGCGCTATGCGTGTCGTGGAACGATTGACCGCCGAGCAGATTCTGCGTGAACAGTCGCGCCGGGTCTGCATCCTTGACAGCTCATAGCGATGCATACAGTTGCGCTCCTGTTCCGTGTGCCTCGGCACACCCAATAGCGGTGTGTCCCTACGCCGCAAAACGCTATTCCAGCACCCGGGCGAACGGTCCATTGGCCACCATTCGGCTTGCCCCAGATGTTTCTTCCTCTTCTCGGTCCACACCAGAGTCGCCTATTACCGACATTCGCCCCGCCAACAACGATTCAAAACCCATACCTTCACGGTTTCCATAGCCGCCGCGCCAGCGGCTCACTTCAAACGCCCTTATCCAAAGTGCCCCGCCCCCAAGGGTAACGCCCTTCGATCGGGACTCGTGCGTCGGGGCACTTCCGATAAGGTGCTAGCGTTTCCGTCAGATGACGGGATGAGCACGGCACAGGGGATTCGGGGGGACCCTTTCTCCGAGTGGCCGACCATCCGGACGGAACAGGAACATACAACAAACAAATCTCGATGCCTGGCCGCAGCAGCGGTGAGCGACCCATTCGTGTGCGATCGCCGGAGTGTGAACGTTCTCAGCAGCCTGTCCCGTACAATTACGGACAGCCGGAGCCTGCCGCGTACGGATCGCGGACCGTCTTCGCGGCCGAACAATCCGTCGGTAATGGCGAGGGCTATTTTCTGGATTCCGCGGTCCAATTCAACAGCAAAGTGATCGGCATTGCAGCCTCACTTTCGACCGGTACCGGCATTAGAAACCGCTGGCCGTCAGCCGACGGCGCGAAGTTCGCCTGCCCAGCGTAAGGCGTTGCCTCGAAGAGCACCCTCGGGATAGCCGGCTGGAAATCTCTTCCTGACGTGCGGATCTCGGCGGCCATTAGCTTACGACCCTCGAAATACAGCAGCTCTTTCCCATCGCCCCGCCAATGGGGCGTAACACCCCCATTGACGGAGATCTGCCATTTGCTGGAATTCGGCGATTCCGACCGAAAGGGCTGGACGTAAACTTGCATCGTGCCTCCACCGGCTGCGCGACCCTCGTCGGAAACGTACGCAATCCACTTGCCGTCTGGCGAGAATCGGGCAGCCCCCTCCGACGCAGGCGTATTTGAGAAGGGAAAGGGTTTGCGATCCCCCGCCAGCGGCAGGATCCAGATGTCCTGCGATTGGGAATTGAGCAGACTGTATGCGAGGAATGTCCCGTCCTGGGACCAGTCAAGAGGCGAGACCCGGTTATTGGAATCGAGTAGTTTCTCTTCCGCGCCGGTTCCGCTCGTCAACTTTTGGCTAATGGTACTCACGCCATCACGACTGGAAGCGAAGGCGACCTTCGTCCCATCGGGTGAGAACACAGGCGAACCGCCACCCAATCCGCGCTCAAAAGTCAGGGGCAAAGACGTTCCGCGTTGGGCGTCGACCAGCCAAAGATCAGCACTCTGTACTGCGTAATCCCCGATTAGTGCGGCAACGTGATGCCCATCCGGCGACAGATCGAAGCCCCCCAATTCCCATGGTCTTCCCACAATTCCTAGACGGTCGCCCGAACGACTGAACCAGGTAAGCTGCCGGCTCCGAGTTGTATCTTGCCAGTAGGCGAGCGTTGAGCCCGCTGCGGAAAAATATGCGTGTCGAACCAGGCTGCCTGTGATGCCCCTGCTCCCCACGTGTTCGGCTACCGCAAATGAATCCCCGGTTGTCCGCAACTGCCTGACGTCGAACGGCTGCGCCAAAAGCACGCTCTCGCGCAGGAACAGCAAATACCCACGCATCTTTTCACCGCGCGACGACACGAAGGAGACGGGGGTCGATTCTACGGCCATGATCGGGGTGCGTTTCGCTGAATCGATTGACCCTGCATAAAGCATGCTCTTCCCAGGCTTATCCGATGCGGCGACATATAGGAACTGCCGGCCATCTGGAAGGAAATGTGGTGATATGTGGCGGCGCTCTTCGCGCGAGGCGTCCGGCGCCGTCAACCGCGTGACTGTGCCGTCGCTGGCCGATACACGAAATAGCCCATCTCCCTGTCGGCCGATGAGAATGATCCCCATTGGGCTCCACGTGCCTGATGCAACAACGTCACTTTCGCACAAAGTCTGCGGAGGACCGCCAGCTACTGGGATTTTCACGAGCTTGTTCGCGCCTCTAACCGTAAAAGCCAGGAAGCGCCCATCGGGGGACCAGAACGGGTTGCCGGCGTACTCCGTTCCGTTCAGAGGCCGGAGTGTCTGTGCGTCGAGCGAACGCAAGTAAATTCGCGGACGAGACGTTTTTGAGGCCGCCACAAATGCGAGGCTCCGGCCGTCCGGTGAAACGCTAACCCGAT
>DASRHX010000760.1:0-9967 GCA_035650295.1 Bryobacteraceae bacterium
AGTTATCTGGAGATCCAAAGCCTGAAGATCGTCGAAGGCCGTTTCTTCACGGAGCAGGAAAACCGCGACTCCATCCCCGTCTGCGTCCTCGGCGAATCGGCGAAGGTTAATCTCCTTGGCTACGACAGCGCCGTGGGCAAATACGTTAAGGTCAACGACACCTGGCTCCAAGTGATCGGCGTGCTCGCTCCGCAGGCGTCGGCGGACACGGAAGTTGAAGGATTGGAAGTAGTCAACCGGAACAATCTCATCATTTCTCCGTTAAACACTGTGATGCGCCGTTTCGAGGACAACAACAGCTACCTGAAAGATGAAATCGACGGCATCTACATTAAGGTGAAGGAAGGCACCGATTCCATCGAGACCGCTGGCGTCGTCAGTGCCATTCTCACCGCCACGCATAAGGACGCCGGCGACTTTACCGTCGTCGTGCCCGCCGGCCTGCTCGAGCAGCGCCGCCGCACTCTCGGCATCTTCAATATCGTCATGATCTGCATCGCCGGCATCTCGCTTCTGGTCGGCGGAATCGGCATCATGAACATCATGCTCGCCACGGTTCTGGAACGCACGCGCGAGATCGGCATCCGCCGCGCCATAGGCGCCAGACAGGCCGACATCATCCGCCAGTTCCTCACCGAAGCGGTGCTCATTTCCATCGTCGGCGGCCTCATCGGCATCGCATTCGGATTCAGCCTCTCTTGGATTATTGCCGCCGCGGCGGGTTGGTCGACCGTAGTAACGACTACGTCTATTGCTGTCGCCTTCACCGTGTCCGTGGGAATCGGCCTCCTGTTCGGCATCTATCCGGCCATGCAGGCCGCCAAGCTCGACCCAATTGAAGCGATACGTTACGAATAATACTCTTGGAAGTCTAAACGGTACATAACAGGATGCGTCTCTTCCTCTCACTCATGTTTCTTATGGCTGCCGGCGCCGTTGCCCAGCAGATGGAGTTCACTCCTGGCTCGTCCAAATACCTCGATGCGCCCCGCTTCCCGTCCGGTTCTTGGATTCGCCAGCACTTCGACAAACCCGTTCCCCACGTGGAACTGCATCCACCGACGCGGCTATCGGACTTCGTCGTCGATTCCAAGCTCGAGCTTTCGCTCAAGAGCTATCTCGAACTGGTGCTCGCCAACAACACCGACATCCAGATTCAGAAACTCACCATCGAAACGCAGCGCAACGCCATCACCCGCGCCTTTGCCCCGTTCGATCCGACGGCCTTCGCCTCCTTCCGCTCCACACGCGCCGAAAGTCCCACGAATGACGCACTTGCTGGTGCGGCTACGTTGAATCAGCTCACCCAGCCCTTCTCGGTGAACTACAACCAGACCCTCGAAACCGGCACTCAGTACACGGTCGGTTATACCGCGACCAAAAGCTCCACAAACTCGGCATTTGCGAATTTCAATCCGGCCATCACCTCCGGCTTGAATTTCAACTTCATTCAGCCCTTGCTCCGCGGCCGCGGCACTTCGGTCAACCGGCTTCCCATCCTCGTCGCCAAAACGCGCTTCCGCAGTGCGCAATACAACTTGTCCGATCAGGTGATGCGCTTGCTGCAGCAGGCCGAACTCGCCTATTGGGCCGTCATCGAAGCTCGCGAATCGCTCAAGGTGCAGGAGCAGGCACTGGGCCTCTTCGACACCCTTCTCAAGCGATCTCAACGCGAACTTGAACTGGGTGCGATATCGCCGCTTGAAATCTACCAGCCGCAGCAACAGTACGCCAGCCAGGAAGTGTTCGTCACCCAGGCTCGTTATCGTCTCGCTCAGGCTGACGACGCTCTGCGCCGCCAGATGGGCGCCGACCTCGATGTACAGTACCGCAACATGGCTATCTCGCTCACCGAGACTGTACTTCCGCCCTCCGACGACCGTCCGTTCGATAAGGAACAGATCGTGGAAGTCGCCATGCAGAAACGTCCCGACCTGCGCGCGGCGTTAACGGCTATCGATGTGGATGAACTGCAGATCAAACAGGCGAAGAACTCGCTACTCCCCGACCTTTCGCTGACCGGGCTCTACACTTCTTCCGGCCGCGGCGGCACGTTTTTTCAACGCACCAACGTGTTCGGCGGCGATGGCAATTCCAGTGTCGTCACAAGCGTCATTCCCGGTGGTTTGGGCGATGCTTTGAGCCAGACTTTCAACTTCACCTACCCAACCTATGGCCTTGGCCTGACGCTGCGCCTCCCGATTCGAGACCGCCGCGCCCAGGCCGACTTCGCCGACGCTACGGTGAGCAGACGCCTGGATGCCCTCCGCGCCCGCACCACGGAACAGACGATCCGCCTCGACGTGCTGAATGCCGTCAACCAGGTGGAGAACAGCCGCGCCAGCGTAAAACTCGCGCAGGTCCGTCTGGACTTTTCACAAAAACGTGTCGAAGCCGAGCAGAAACGCTACGACTTGGGCGTTACGACCATCTTCTTCGTCATTCAGGCGCAGAACGATCTGGTCAGCGCGCAGGCCGACCTCGTTCAGCAGAGCGTCCAGTACCGGCGAAATCTTTTGAACCTGCAGCGAGTCACGGGGCAATTGCTCGAAGACCGGGGCGTTGTCATCGACTGAGATCTCCCACCGCAAGCTACACTAATTTCATGCACGCGGCCCGCGCGGCCGCGTGTTTCTTTTATGGGCCGCATTCGCGTACTCTCCGACGTAGTCGCCAACAAGATCGCGGCAGGTGAAGTCGTCGAAAGACCCGCGTCGGTCGTCAAGGAACTACTGGAAAATTCTCTCGATGCAGGGTCGACGCGCATTCGCATGGAAACTGAAGCCGGGGGCCGGAGGCTGATCCGCATCACCGACGATGGCTGCGGTATGCTTCGTGACGACGCTCTGCTCGCCTTCGAGCGCCACGCGACATCGAAGTTGAGCGACGTCAAAGACCTACTCTCTATTGCTACGCTCGGTTTCCGCGGAGAAGCTCTGCCGTCGATCGGTTCGGTCTCGCGCCTGACGCTCGAAACGCGCGCGAAGGAAGAGTCCACTGGCACGCGCATCGAAATCTCCGGCGGCAAGCTCCACCGCTGCGACGAAGCCGCGCTCGCAGGCGGCACCATCCTGACAATCCGCGACCTCTTCTTTAACGTTCCGGCGCGCAAGAAGTTTCTGCGCTCAGAACAGACCGAGCTTGCGCACATCGCCTCGCTCGTCACCCACTACGCGCTGGCCTATCCAGCCATAGGCTTCGAGCTCCTCCATGAGGGCAGGGAACTCATCGCCGTTACGCCCGTCGAAGAGTTGCGCGAACGCGTCTTCCAGGTGTTTGGCTCCAACGTGCTCGACGAACTGATCGACTTGGGTGAACGCATGCGCGAAGTTCCCGCCGATGACGATACAGACCCGCACACCTTCAGCCTGCGTGGCTTCGTTTCGCCTCCGCACATTCAAAAGCTCAACCGGAACTCCATCTACCTGTTTGTCAATGGGCGGCTCATTCGCGACCGCCTGCTGCTGCACGCCATCCATTCCGCCTATCAGAATCTGATGCCGCCCAGCGCCTATCCCTTCGCGCTGCTGTTTCTCAACTGCAGCTATGAAGAAGTGGACGTCAACGTGCACCCATCAAAAGTGGAAGTGCGCTTTCGCCGCGGCTCCTTTGTGCACGACTTCGTTCGCGACGCAGTACGCGATTCGCTTCTGGCCGAACGCTCCATTTCCAGCGCACCCGTCGGCGCCTTCGCCTCGCCCGCACAACCGGGTGCGGATCTTCCCTACTCCGAATTTACGCAGCGTCTCGAAGAGGCTCCGTTTCTGCACGAAGTCAGTGAGCCAGTCCGAGGAGGCGAGACCGAAGGCTACATGCCCGAGTTCACGCTCCATCAGCCGCAACAGCCGTTCTCTCAGCGCCTTGACTTCGCAACCGCGCCGCCGCTCGCCTTCGATACGCATATTCCCGCTACTACATCGGGCAAACTGCGTCGCGTCCCTGACACGCACGGCCCACTTCCGCCGGGGCTGAGTGCCGAGCCCACGCCGTCCCTCGACGTCCTTCGCGACTTGCAACCCATGGGTCAGCTGCACGATAGTTTCATCGTTGCCGCCGGACCCGACGGCCTCTGGGTGATCGACCAGCACGTTGCCCATGAGCGCATTCTCTTCGAACAGGTACTGCGCCAAATGGCTCTGGGGGAGGTGGAACGACAGCAACTGCTCCTGCCGCTCGTACTCGAACTCACGCCCGCGCAAACCATCGAGTTCGACAGGATTCGGAGCGAGCTTGAACAAAGCGGCTTCGATGTGGAACCTTATGGCCCCCGCACGATCGCCGTCAAATCCGCGCCCGCCGCGCTCAGTGCGGGTGAAGTCGACCAGGTCGTGTTCGAGATTCTCGAAACCTCGGAGAAGGAGTTGCGTCAGGCCAACTTCGAAGACTTACGCAAAGAGATGGCCGCCTCCATCGCCTGCCGTGCCGCGATCAAGATCAACACGCCGCTCGACGCAACGCGCATGGAATGGATGTTGCACCGCCTGGCTGCCTGCGAGTTCCCCATGAGTTGTCCGCACGGCCGCCCGATCGCGCTACGCTACGCCACGCGCGAAATCTTGAAGGGCTTCCACAGGATCTGACGGCAGTTTATTCCCACTCAATCGTGCCCGGCGGTTTGTGCGTCAGGTCATAGAAGACCGAACAAATTCCCGGCACAGTCAACAGTTCCGCCGTCATCTTTTGCAACAGCACCTCGTCCATCAGCACGGCCTGCGCCGTCATCCCGTCGATTGAATCGATGGGACGAAGCACCACGCTATCGGGCCTTTCGCGCGTGCCCAACGGCACCACAACCACGGGGAACTGCCAGACCTTCTTCTCAAACCCACCGTCATGACTCAGCCGGCGCACAATAGCGTCGGCGCGCCGCAATCGCGCCAGGCGCTGATCTTCAATATAGGTTGGTGCCGAGGATAGCGAATCGAGAGGGGCGTGCCCTCCCGCCAGTCCGACAACGCGATTTACGTCGCTTAGCCGGTTGATCGTCTCCGTGGCTTCATCGAGCGCCTCTTGGCTGATCGACTCCAGTGCCAGCGCCGATCGATAGCTGCGCGAATCTCCCTGCACGCCGACCGAGCGTACGGGCAGTAGGTAGCCCTCGTCACGCTTCACGACCGGCTCACTCTCGCCGGAGCACAACAGCCGGATCGCCAGCCCTGGCCCGGGAAACGGATGCCGGTCGAGCATCTCAGTGGGCAACTCGAGCTCGCGCCCGATCGCCCGCACTTCGTCCTTGTAGAACGAGGTGAGCGGCTCAATGATGCGGTTCTCCTCCATCAGTTTTTGGATGCCCGCCACTCGATTGTGATGCGTCTTGATGAGGTCGGCCTTAGCCGTGCCGCCGCTCTCGATCGTGTCCGGATAAATTGTGCCCTGGCCGAGAATCCATTCACCATCCGTGTAATGGCCGGACTGCAGCACGCGATCCTGCACACGAACGAACATCTCACCGATGATGTGCCGTTTGCGCTCAGGATCGACCACGCCCTTCAACGCGCCCACGAAATCCGCCGACGCATCAACCACCGTGAACGTCTTTGGTGACATCGCCGTGAACACGTCGCGCACAAAGTCGGTTTCCCCTTCGCGCATCAGGCCGGTGTCGACGTAAGCCCCATGCACGCGCTCAGGACCGAGCGCACGCAAGCACAACGTGTAGGCAACCGAGGAATCCACGCCGCCACTCACGAAGAAGAAGATGTTGCGGCCGCGGGCGACTTCACGAATCTTCTCTTCGAGCAAGCCGAGACGCCCGCGCGGATCCCAATCCTTCTCGCATCCGGCTATGCGGAACACAAAGTTTTCCAACAGCCGCTGCCCGCGAGGGGTATGAACAACCTCCGGATGAAACTGCACGCCGTACAGCCGTCGCGCCTCATCGCCCATCGCGGCGATCGGACAGGTCGGCGTGCCCCCCATCAACACGAATCCACCGGGCACGCGTTCCACTTGATCGCGATGACTCATCCACGCCTGTTCCCGTTCGCGGAGTCCGTCGAACAGCGGATTGCCCAGGACCAGGTCGACGCGCGCATGACCGTACTCGCCCTTCTCGCCCTTCTTGACGTGGCCGTCCATCAGGTACGCCATCAACTGGATGCCATAGCAAATGCCAAGAACGGCGGAGCCTGAGGCGAAAACGGCTGCATCCATAGTGGGACTGCCGGGCTCATACACGCTGCTCGGCCCGCCGGAAATGATGATGCCCTTACGGCCCGTCAATTCGGAAGCTGGAGTGTCGGATGGTTTGACTTCGGCGTAGACGCCCAACTCACGAACGCGCCTTGCGATCAGGTGGCAGTATTGACCACCTGCGTCGAGGACTGTGATTTGAGGTACAGGTCTGTCTTCGGTCATCTATTGGTCGCGCCGCGGAGCCGTCCGCTGCACGATCATCTTTTTGGCGTTCTCCAAGAGCGCCTTCGCCTTCGGTAGAGCATCGATCGCCTTCAGGACCATGGGATCGGTGGCGATGGTCATCTTGCGCGAGTCTTCGATGTTGAACACATTGATGAATACTTCGCGGCGAATCTGCTGCTTGATCCAGTCGAGATTTTCTGTGAACTCAGTTTCGGTGAACGGAATGTTTTGCTTCAGCGCGAACTGGCGGAACTCCTGCACCGCGCCTTCGTCCGGAACCCAATCCTTGGTGATCGCCTTTCGGTCGTGTGCGGCAAGATAGTTCGCCGTGAAATTGAGAAACGCATAACTGCGAATGAACAGCGCCTGGGTCTTATTCCCCTTGGGAATCTCAAACGTTTCATCAGGCGTGATGCCGCCCCCGCCGTACACCGTGCGGCCGCTATCGGTCATCTTCACGTCTTGTTTGTTATTCGTGTCGGTGCCCTTGCGATAGTAATAATCAAAGAACGACGTGTTCTGGTAGTCGCGTTGGATCAGCCGCTCGCTCGGTGTGTAGTATTTCGCCGTGGTGAGCGCCAGACCCGTGTTTTCGCTGAGCGGATAGACGGTCTGCACGAGACCCTTGCCAAACGTGGTCTGGCCAAACACCCAGCCGCGGTCGTGATCCTGCAGTGCGCCCGAGACGATCTCGCTCGCCGACGCTGAATACTGATTCACGAGCACGACGATGGGGTACTCCATGCTCGCGCGCCCGTGGCGTGCCGTATAGCGCTTCTCGGCGGAAGCACGCCCGCGATGGCTCACTACCACTTGGCCCTTCTGCAGGAACCGGTCGGCCACCGCGACGCCCTCGTTCAACAAACCGCCAGGGTTATCGCGCAAATCGAGCACCAGGCCCTTCACGTTGCTCTCGCCCACGCGCTTAAAATTCTCTTCCACTTCGCGCGAGGTATTCTCGTTGAAGTGTTCGACATCCAGATAGAGGATGCCTGGCTTCAGCCAGAATGCGTCCTGCACGCTCTTGCGTTCTATCTCACCGCGCGTGATGTTGAAGGTCAGCGGCTCTTTTACGCCCTCGCGCGATACCTGCACCTGTACCTGCGTGCCTTTGGGACCTTTCAATAGGTCGGCGACTTCGTCGGTGCGCAGGTTTTCCGTGCTTTTGTCGTTTACGAACATGATCACGTCGCCGGGGCGAATGCCCGCCTTGGCGGCCGGCGAATCCGGAAACGGAGCGATCACCACGGTTCGGTTCTTCTGCGGGGCGACGGTCATGCCGACGCCGTAGTAGTGGCCCTTCTGATCTTCACGGAGAAGTTGGAAATCGCGCGGATCGAAAAAGCTCGAGTGCGGATCGAGTGTACGCAACATGCCCGGAATCGCGCCCCGGTATATCGCCTTGTCGGGAGTCACCTTGTCGGCGAAATTAGTCTCCAACAGGTCGTACACCTTGCTGAAGGTTTTCATCGACGCCTTAACGTCATCTTCATTACCCGCGGCGCTCACGCCGGTTAAGTTGGGCCCGATAAGCCCGCCCGCCAGCGAACATGCAATTACGATCGCGGGGACGAAGATAAAAGAACGCCAGTGGCGAACGACCATGGATGAACCTCCCAGGTGCCTATCATTTTTAGTATATATCGGACGGAACAGTCTTCACCTAAGGCATTTCCGCCAATTTCAAGGATTTAGACGCGCTGCCAAGACGGGTCGTTTTCTTTGAATTACTCCTAATACGCCGCTCCAAACGTCTGCAAAGATCTCCCCTGCCGATTTCGAGGCGTCTATTCGGCGAATGTGATCACCGTCGAGCGAACGAAACACTTCACACGCCCTTTCGAGACCTTCCTGGCGCTCAAATTCGTTTGGAACTTCCCCCCGGGACGCGACAATCCGGCTCAACGCAAGCTCCGGTTCGATATCGAACCACAACACCAGATCCGGTGCCGGAAACAGGCCCTCCATCAGTTGCCGCACCGCCGCCGGATCCCCCCCTGGCCGCGTACCCTGATAGGCGATTGTGGAATAGAAATACCGGTCGAGAACGACAATCCGGCCTGCCTCAAGCGCCGGCATCACGAGAGTTTCCAGGTGCTCCGTGCGGTCCCGGATGAAGGCTTGCAATTCGTCCTCGGCGGTCATCCGCCCCGCCGTTGCGCTCTCGCGGATGCGCCGTCCCCAAGGGCCGTCCGTGGGCTCGCGTGACAATACCGGCTCCTCGCCCGCTTCACGCAGACGCGCTCCCAACTTCTGAATCTGAGTGGATTTACCGGCGCCGTCAATGCCTTCAAAAACCAGAAAGACGCCGGGCCAGTACGATGGAAAATTCACTCGCGCGCCGCGCTCTACGGCAGCCTGGTGGTTTGATGCGCCACCAGTTGCATGCTGCCGTCCTTGGCCTTCGACCACACGTGCAGTATCTGCAGCTTGTTATCGAATGGAACGCCCTTGGTTGCGCCGGTCATACGCACCACCGCCGAAACCACCTGGGCTTGGCCCAGGTCAAAAGTCTTAATCTCCCCAAATTCGATGTTGGAGTACTTCTGATCGCCGCTCTTCAGCTTGGCAAGATATTGAGACCGGTTCTCCACGATTCCGGTGGAATGGGCGTAAACGATGTCTGGCGACATGATCTTTTCAAGCGCCGCAATATCGTTGGCGCGCACCGCGGCCACCCACTTCTGCTCCTGCGGGGGAACGGCGGAGGACTTCTTCTGAGCGGCCAACGGCAGGGTGAACGCGCACAGCGCGGCCACTAAAATCGAGATTTTCTTCATAGCGTTCGTTAGTGTATACCCGTTTTAGACTGCCGCGCGTGACTTGCGCGTGGGCAGCGCCGTCTCCGAACGGGCCGGCTTGCGGTGTGTCGCTTGCAGTCGCCGGACTTGGTCGCTCACGCACACCAGGAACATCGGTTGTTTGGCGTTCTTCAGCAGGTCGATCACGCGCTTCTCGCTGTCTTCCAGGTAGATGGACTTACCGTCGGTGAGCAGATGCATGTCGGCGCCGGAGAATACGTCAGCGAGCTTCTTGCCCATTTCCTTCTGTAAGAAGCGCAACACACGGCGGATCTTCTGCAGCGAAAAGCCCTTCCTGCGGAGCTCGGCGATGACAGTGATCTCCACCACTTCGGCCGGCGAATAGATGCGGCGGTGCCCTTCATGACGGGGGCTCACCACCTTCTGCTCGTCCCACCATTGCAACTGCCGTAACGATACGCTGGCCAGCCGCGCCACATCGGCGCTGGTCGAAGTCCGGTCCATGGGAAGAGTTTCAGGACGGCTCTTTTTTGTTTTGAACATAATTCACCTGTTCCGTGCAGTTGTGAACGCCGATTTCGATTCTACTGGAATGGGTGGGGGTGTCAAGAACAACCCGAATGTCCGCAATATCTTGCGGCCTATTACCAACAGCGCCACCAGCCTTGGTGGAGCGGTGGAAGCTTAGGCCGTCCCCCTTAGCCGCCTCCAACGAAATGCACCACCTCCACCTGGGCTCCATCGAGTACCGGCGTACCCGCCCACTTTCCGCGCGGTACGATTTCGAGTTCGAGTTCCACTGCAACGCGGTCCGCGACGATGCCCACGTGCGCAAGCAACCCGCT
>DASRHX010000761.1:0-11312 GCA_035650295.1 Bryobacteraceae bacterium
GATTGTAGGAAGCCCCGCGGTGACGAGATCGGGGACGCCTGGTTGCTTGGAAAGGACGAGGGTGAGCGGTCCTGGCCAATAGCGAGCGGCGAGACGCGCGGCCAGATCGCTCCAATCCACAGTCAACGATCGCGCCATCTCAACCGAGGAAACATGGACGATGAGCGGGCTGGTCGACGGGCGGCCTTTGATCGCGTAGATACGGCGCACGGCCTCCTCGTTGAGCGCGTTGGCGCCGAGACCGTACACCGTTTCCGTGGCGAAGGCGACCACTTCACCCGATCGAATCAGCGCCGCGGCTTCGCCGACAGTCATGACTACTCGGGAAGATCGTCTTTGGTATCGCCCGCCAACTTGCCGGTCTTTTTATAGACGAGCCAGGCGTGCATCAATTCATCCATGTCGCCATCGAGCACGCGATCGACGTCGCCAATGGACGCCTTTGTGCGATGGTCCTTGATCATGCGGTATGGGGCGAGGACGTAGCTGCGAATCTGTGAACCGAAGTTGATATCGGCCTTGGAGTCTTCAAGCCTCTTTTCTTCGGCGCGCCGCTTGTCCATCTCGTGCTCCCACAGGCGGGCCTTCAACTGCTTCAGCGCGCTGGCCCGATTCTTATGCTGGGAACGCTCGTTTTGGCATTGGACGACGATGCCAGTGGGAATATGCGTGAATCGCACGGCGGACTCGGTGCGGTTGACGTGCTGGCCTCCAGCGCCGGAAGCGCGAAACACGTCGACCTTCAGGTCTTCCGGTTTGATGTCGATCTTGATATCGTCGTCGATTTGCGGGATGACGTAGACGCTGGCGAAGGACGTGTGGCGTCGAGCGGCGGAATCAAACGGCGAGATGCGAACGAGACGATGTACGCCGACTTCGCTCGCGAGGAGCCCGTAGGCATTCTCACCGTCGATTTCCACCGTAGCGGATTTGATGCCGGCCCCTTCGCCTTCGAGCTGATCCGTGATGACCGCCTTGTAGCCCTTGCGTTCGGCCCAGCGCAGATACATGCGTAGCAACATCTCGGCCCAGTCCTGGCTTTCGGTGCCGCCCGCACCAGGATGGATGCTCACTATGGCGCTCTTGGAGTCATTCTCCCCCGACAGCAGCATGCTGTCTTCGAGCACCTGCAGCCGTTCGCGGAATTTCTTGATTTCGCGCCCGAGGTCGGCGCCAACGTCTTCCCCTTCGCGGCCTAGTTCAAACATCGTGTCGATGTCGTCAACGAAATTCGATACCTCTTTCGCACGCCCAATCGACTCTTCCAAGCGTTTGCGGTCCTGGAGGATCTTCTGGCTTTTTTCGGGATTACTCCAAAAGTCGGGAGCGGAAACGAGGGCTTCGGTCTTGTCCAACTGAGCCTGTTTACCGGCGGGGTCAAAGATAGCTCCGCACAGCATCTGCCTGCTGGCGGAGCTCAACATACTCTCTTTCCAACTCTTCCAAGGTCATAAACTTCCATCTTACCAACGGGCACAGAGCGGGCTGAACTTCTAACAAGCCCTTACGCTACGAGGCTGTCCGCTGCGGCGTTCTTTCGGCGTTAGTCCGTGTGCGGGTGGACGCGGTAATGCTGGCGCAGAAGGTCTTTGCCGTAGTCGTTGCCGTTCGGCGTGCGCACGACGCAGTGGATATGCTGGCGATTGGGCGCGGCTGGGTCCTTGGCAAGGTGGCGCAGATTAGCAGGCCGCTGATGGTCGAATTCGATCATCACAACAGGGCTGTGAATGCGGTAGTAGTAGACACTCGAATCGTCGGCGCCTCCGATCCAGGCGAAGTAAGTGCGGTCGAGATGCTTGCGGACCTCTTCCATTTTCACCTTGGCATGGCCATCGCCCATATTGGAGATGTAGAGCTCAGCCAGCGCAAGTAGCTGTTTCTGCTGTGCCGCGCTAAGGTCCTTCGCCGCGATCCCGGCATAGTTGAGCACAACGTTATCCTTGAAGGCTTCACCAACGTTGTTGTTTCCATTTTTTGAGACTTCGATGATAGCCTTCTTACGCTGCGCATCGGTCAGTGCCTGCAACATCTTCAATCCATCGTTTTGTTCCTGCTGCAGGATAACGGTTCCCTTAAATTTGCCCGACTCCGCGATAACCGGTTCGGAACCTACAAATAGTGGCGTCATGACGACTTGGGTGCCGAGGACAAAGTAGTTTACGATTGCGTGATGGCCGTCCAATTGCCAGCCCCATGGCTCGGACGTAGACGGCTTGCCCATAATGCTGACGTGATAGCGGAACTCGCCGTATTGCTCCCAATCGTTGTTGTTTAACTCGCCGAGGGTGTGGTTGAGGCGCATGATGTCGCGAGTCAGCCTCAACCCTTTTGCGCTGAGCGAGGCCTTGAGGAGGCCAAACGCTGCATCGCGCTGCACCTGGCTCATTTCGAGAAAACTGACGCCCTGGCGGATGTAGAAATGCTGATTCATCCATTTACGCCACTCCGAATCGTCGATCTTGAAGGTTGTTCGGGCGCGCTGGTCGGGACTGAGCGCGGCGAGGAACGCGTCAGCGGCCTTACGGACGGGTTCGGTGGAGACGCCAGTCGAGCGGACGGGAAAGAGATTGGGCTCAACCTCGCCGGTTGCCGTAAGACCCTTGAATGGCTCGGCGAGCCCCTTCTCTTCCGCCTGGCGGGACATGTTGCGGAAGCGCTCGATGAAGTTTCCGCCCGCGGATTGGTAGGCGACAGCGACTAGCGTGGCGAGTACAGTGACAGCCAGTATGCGCAGCTTCATTTGGTACCTCACAGTTCGAGTAAATAGCCTCGTTTGCCTACATTCACGCCGAGAGTTCTTCCCATTGTCTCCTCGGCGCCTTCGGCTTCATGGATGTGCCCACAGAAAAAATACTCCGGTTGATTGAGTTCGATGAAATTCCGCACGGCAGTGCTGCCAAAGTGCTGACCCTCGCCCGCACGGTCAAGTTTGGTTTCCTTGGGAGGAGCATGGCACACCAACACGCGCGGCTGCGCCGGGGCGAGCTTGTCGAGACGGAGGGCGAGTTCTTGCTCAGAATACTCACCGGGCGTGTTGAAGGGCGTGGGTGAAGAATAACCGAGCCCAGCGATGCAGACATCGCCGATGGTCACGTGTTTGCCATGGAAATCGACGAAACCGTATTTGTCGCAGAGCGCCGCGATATCGGCGGCCGATTCATGATTGCCGGGAATTACGAAGGTCTTGCCCGCGCGGCGCTTGAGAATCTCGCCGGCATTATCCAGGCCGCGAGCCCAACTCACAAGGTCGCCGGCCGCGAAGTAGTACTCCGCTTCCATATTGACCAGTCGCTCCAGGGCTTTCAGGTCACTGTGGATGTCGGAGAAGAACAGAAGTTTCATGAGCGTGTGATGGACCGATGCTACCATTCCCCGGCAGATTTGATCACGCTTGAGAGCGCCCCACGCGCTAGGATAGGCAATTCATGGCACTGGAACAAGACCGGCAGCTACTGGCCGGCATTCTGCGCACGTATTCGATCCGCCGCGGCGGCGAGTTCAAGCTGGCTTCGGGCCGCATTTCCAATGTGTACTGCGACGCGCGCGTGACGACATGCCGGGCGGAAGCGATTGGCCCGATTGGCCGATTGTTTCTGGACATTGTGCGGAGGCGCGGATGGTCGCCGCAAGCAGTGGGTGGGATGACTCTGGGCGCGGATCCGATCGTGATCGCTGTGGCGCGGGAGAGCATGGACCAGGGGCGGCCTGTCAATGCGTTTCTCGTGCGTAAAGAAGCCAAGGGACACGGATTGAAGAAGCAGATCGAAGGGCTTTCCGAGGAGCCGCCGCTGGACGTGGTGATTGTCGATGACGTGTGCACCACAGGCGATTCGACGATCAAGGCAATTGGCGCCGCGCGAGAGGCGGGGTTGAATGTGCTGGGCGCAATATGCCTGGTGGATCGCGAAGAGGGTGCGCGCGAGGGGATTGAGGGCGGGCTTGGCTGCCCTTTCGATCGCGTGTTCACGATTGGCGAGTTATAGTTCGCGGCAAACTTTTTCTGCAATATGGGCGCCTGCGCCACGTCTACAGGGGTGATGAAGGAGGCGCTGGCCATCGATCCAGTGCGCGCGGCGCAGGACGAACAAATTTCGCAAGCCCTTGAACAGGAATACCAGCGCCTACGCCAGTTCATCCGGCGCCGTGTACCGGATCCCAGAGACGCCGAGGAGATCCTGCAGGACGTCTTCTACGAGTTCGTCGCCGCCTACCGATTGATGAAACCGATTGAGCAAGCGGGCGCCTGGTTGTTTCGCGTGGCGCGGAACCGGATTATCGACCGTTTTCGCAAGGTGCAGCCGGAAGCGCTCGTGCTTGAGGATCTGCTGCCTTCGCCCGAGGCGGGACCGGACGCCGTGTATGCCCGCGGTGTATTGGAATCCGCGCTGGAAGAGGCGCTCGACGAGTTGCCGGAAGACCAGCGGGCTGTGTTTCTCGCGCATGAATTTGAGGGCCGCAGCTTCCGTGAGATGGCCGAGGAAAGCGGAGTCGGCGTCAACACACTCCTCTCACGTAAGCATTACGCGGTCCTTCATTTACGGAAACGTCTGCAGGCCTTCTACGACGAAATGGAGAAAGGATAGCCGCCATGGAGCAACGCAAGGAGTTTCGAGCATTCAAGATCCTGCTCATCATAGTGATCCTCGTTGCCGGTTTTGGCAGTGCGGTCCTTTACCTGTGGAACTGGCTGATGCCCGCGATCTTCGGCTTGCCGGCGATCACGTTCTGGCAGGCGTTGGGCCTGATGGGACTGAGTTGGCTGTTATTCGGTGGCTTGCGCGGATTCGGCGGACCACGCGGCCCGTGGGGCGGCCACCTGCGCCACATGTCGCCAGAGGAGCGGGAGAGGTTCCGCGCCGGGATGCGTGGGCGTTGGTGCCACCACGACAAATCTGGCGAGAAATCGGAAGACGCACCGGCCGAGCAGCCGCCATATCGCGACTTCGCTTGAACGTCGGGAGGGGTCGCCTGCGTTATCCTCCTCAAAGGTGACTCTCCACCAAAAATTACGGGAATGCGGGGTCGTGGGCGCGGGCGGCGCGGGATTCCCGACGCAGGTCAAAGCGCAAGCGGCGGCCGAATTTGTCATTGCCAATGGCGCTGAGTGCGAGCCGCTGATCCACAAAGACGCCGAGATCATGAAGCACTTCCCCGAGGGGATTCTGGCGGGGATGGAGTCCATGATGGCGGCGACCGGCGCCCAGAAGGGGAAGTTCGGCATCAAGTCGAAGAACGCCGAATCGCTGCACGCCCTGGAAAAGCATGTGAATCCATCGCGCGTCGAGTTTGTGCAGCTGGGCGATTTCTATCCTTCGGGCGATGAGTACGAACTCGTTTATTCGGCGACGGGCCGGTTGATTCCACCGGCAGGCATTCCATTGAACGTCGGCTGCGTGGTGAACAATGTCGAGACGTTGCTGAACGTACACCGGGCAGAGTCGGACCAACCGGTGACGGAGAAATTCCTCTCGGTGTGCGGCGCGGTTCGCGAGGCGAAATCGTTCTGGGCCCCGCTGGGATTGACGTTTCGAGAACTGGTGGAGCTAGCCGGCGGCGCAACCGTGCCGAATCCGATTCTCTTTCTGAGCGGCATCATGATGGGCACAATGACGCGGGACTTTGACGATGTAGTCACGAAGACCACGGGCGGGCTGATCGTGCTGCCTGGCGATCATTACCTGGTGACGCGGCGGGACCGAACGGTGCCTGAGATGGCGCGCATCGGCAAGTCGGCCTGCGATCAGTGCTCCTATTGCACGGAGTTCTGCCCACGCTATCTCTTGGGCTACGAGGTGCAGCCGCACAAGGTGATGCGCTCGCTCGGGTTCACGATGACCGGCGGCGAGATTTGGAATCAGTGGGCCGAGTTGTGCTGCGCCTGCGGAATTTGCACGCTCTACGCCTGCCCCGAGGATTTGTATCCAAAAGAAGCTTGCGACGCGGGTAAGGCGGACCGCAAGGCGGCGGGGCTGACGTTCATCCAACAGAAGCCGGTGCAGGTGCATCCGATGAAGGAATACCGGCGGCTTCCCCTTTCGCAACTGCGCAAGCGGCTGCAGGTTGAGGAATATGAGCGCGAGGCGCCATACGAGCAACCGGAGATCCGGCCTGCGGTGGTGCGCATCAAGCTCAAGCAACATGCGGGTGTGCCCGCAGTGGCGGGCGTCGCGGAGGGCGATCGGGTGGGCAAGGGGCAGGCCATTGGCCACGTTCCCGACGACAAGTTAGGCGCGCACATTCACTCGAGCATCGACGGCGCGGTGACGCGCATCACTACGGAATTTATCGAAATCACGGCATAGGTCATGGCCAAAAACTCCATCGGATTGATTGAACTTACGAGCATTGCCGCGGGCTTCCAGGTTTGCGACGCGATGCTGAAGACGGCCGACGTGGACGTGGTGCTATCGCGCTCCATTTGTTCCGGCAAGTACATGGTGATGATCCGCGGCGATGTCGCGGCGGTGCAGGCGAGCGTGAGCGCCGGCCTGAGCTGCGGTCATTTTTCGGTAGTCGATTCCTTCGTGATTCCAAACCTGCATGAGGCTATTTTTCCCGCCATTGCCGGGTCCAGCAAAGTAGAGGTAATGGACGCATTAGGCATTGTGGAGAGCTTCTCGGTGGCTTCATTGATCGAAGGCGCCGATGCCGCGGTGAAGGCAGCGAACGTCGAGCTGATTGAAATCCGCTTGGCGATGGCTTTAGGTGGCAAGGCCTTCGCAACCATGACGGGTGACGTGGCGGCGGTGCAATCCGCGGTGGACGCCGCGGCGTCGATCGTCGGCCAGCGCGGCATGCTGGTGAACAAGGTGGTGATTCCGCATCCGAGACCGGAATTGCTGAACGAGATGATCTAGATCCACGCCGGCAGTTTGACCATAGTCTTTGACCATGGTCATAATAAGGCATGCGGGAGATCGCCATTTCCAAGTTCAAGGCAACGTGCCTCGCGGTCGTAGACGACGTGCAGAAAACCCGAAAGCCGGTTCGGATCACTAAGTTTGGGAAGCCGGTCGCGGAGCTCGTACCGCTTCAGGACAAGCCCAAGAAGCGAATGCTGGGTGGCTTGGCCGGCACCGTTGAGTTCTTGGGCGACCTTTCTAAGCCAATCGGCGCATTCGAAAACTGGGAACCAGAAGACTTGTGAAAATTCTCCTCGACACCCATATTTGGGTCTGGTCAGTCGCGGCCCCTCAGAAATTGGGCTCGAAGCTTCGACGCCACATTGAGGATGTTCGAAACGAGTTGTACTTGTCACCAGTGTCGATGTGGGAAAGCCAGTTCGCGCTCAGACGTAAAACCTACAAAATGTCCATGCCCTACCACCAATGGGTGGAGAAGGCGTTTGCTGAGTACCCCGTGAGCGAAGCACCGCTCAATTTCGCCGTGGCCATGGAAGCCGCGTCTATCGTTCTTCCGCATCCGGACATCGGCGACCAGTTCCTTGCCGCAACCGCCATCGTTCACGGCCTCACCCTCGCCACCGCCGACGAACAACTGCTAGCCTGCCGCTCCGTGAAAACGATCCCCAACAACTAAGTGATTTCCCCGGGTACGAACCAGCTCACAAGCGCACGATAGTAGAATAGGAAGCACAGTGCAGTATCCTACCCGCTTTTCGGGACGCCTTTGGGCGTCGACGGTGATTTTTTGCCTTAGCCCGGCGATGGCGCAGACAGGCGCGCTTCAGCCGCCGAGATCGGGCCCGCCCACGATCATGCCCGCCGGTGAAGTTAAGGCAGGCATGAAGGCGACGGCGTGGACCGTCTTCGAAGGCTCGAAACCGATCGCCGTGCCGATCGAGATCTTAGGCGTGCTCAAGAACGCTTGGGGTCCACGCCAGGACATCATCCTTGGCAAGATGGGCGGACGCGCCGAACGCACCAACGTCGCGGGCGGCATGAGCGGCTCGCCGGTGTATGTAGATGGCAAGCTGCTGGGCGCGGTGAGCCTGCGCATGTCCGTGTTTTCGCCGGACGCCATCTGCGGCATCACGCCCATCGAGCAGATGATCGAGATCAACGACTTCGACGGTTCACGGCCGCCGGCGCCTAAAGCGCCGAACCAACGTGCCGAATGGAAGAGCGTGCCCCTCCCGGGCGAATTCGCCTCCTCGGCAGGCATGCTGCAGTGGATCGACACACCGCTGGTGATGAGCGGATTTCAGGAGTCCACGCTGCGCGAGTTCTCACCCCTGTTTCAGCAGATGGGCGTACAGGTGGCGCAAGGCGGCTCAGGGTCGGCGTTGCGTGGGTCGGCGCTCGCTCCAGGCTGGAAATCCGCGCTACAGCCTGGCGATGCTGTGTCGGGCGTGCTGGTGTCGGGAGACCTGTCGATCTCAGCCATGGGGACGGTTACCTACAATGACGGCAAGCGCGTGCTCGCCTTCGGCCATCCTTTTCTGAACCTGGGCCCGATCGACATGCCGATGGCCAAGAGCGAGGTGGTGCTCACACTCGCGAGCTCGTTCGCGCCGAACAAGATGGGGAACGCCACCGGTATCGTTGGCACGCTCAAGCAGGACCGGCATTCCGGTATCAGCGGCGTGCTGGGCGAGGCGGCGCCGATGATCCCCGTGCGTATGAAAGTCCGCTCGTTCGACGACGAGAACAAAGTAATCAAAGAGCGCGAACTGAATTTCGACGTGTTCGTGCAGCAGAAGTGGACGCCGTTCCTGATGATGCTCACGCTGTTCAATGGCATCCAGGGGCTGAACGAGTTTGCGGATGACGTGACGTATCGCATGTCGGGGAATGTCGAAATCGATGGCGCGCCGAATCTATCGCTATCTACGATGGCTGCGCCGGGCGAGATTCCCATTCCGCCACCTATGGTCCTAGCGGGATGGTGGGCCGACAAGTTCAACCGGTTGTTCCTGAATTCGGTGAATAGTCCAAAGTTGCGCAGCGTGGATGCGACTGTCGACCTGTTGCCACAGCGGCGCGCCGCGGCGGTAGAAACCGCATGGACCGCCGAGCCGGAAGTAGAGCCGGGCAGTGAAGTTCCCGTGCGCGTATTCCTGCGCCAGTATCGCGGCGAGCGCATCGAGCGCGAGATTCGCATTCGCATTCCCGAGGGGTTTCCCAAGGGCGACCACCGCATCTTGCTGAGCGACGCGGACACGCTCAACCGCATGCAGTCGGTGGGACTCATGACGAGCCGTTTCCTCGACCTGAATCAAACCGTCTCGTTCATCAACAAAGAGCGTTCCAACAACCGGCTGTATGCTTCGCTGATCCAAAGCACACCGACGGTTTACTACGAAGACAAAACGATGCCCAGTCTGCCTGCGTCGGTTGCCAACGTGATGGCAAACGGCAGGGCGGCGACGCGTCCCCTGGTGGCCACCCCGGAGAGCGCTCGCGAAGTGGCTTCGGTACCCTTCGACCTTCTCATCACCGGCGGCTATTCACTACGCATCAAAGTTAAATAGAACCGGAATTATCCATGAGAACTCTCCTCGCACTCCTGTGCGCCGCGTTAACTTGTCTTGGCGTGGAAACCGAATTGTGGACGCACCGTGCGCCGGCGGATTATGAATCCGCCAAGCTAAAGAAGCTTGTCCTGCGCAGCGATGGACGGCTGACGCTGGCGCCCACATTTCCCGAAGTGCACGACGCCTCGCTACCTTACTTATGGGCAGTCGTCGAGGATTCGAAGGGCCGTGTGTTCATAGCGGGCGGAGGGCCGGAGACGGGCGGCAAGGTCTTCGAGGTGGCGCCGGAAGCTCCCGCCGCCACGCGCGCCAAAGTGCTGGGGACCTTCACGGAACTTCAGGTGCAGGCGCTGGCCGTCGATAAGCAGGACCGGGTGTACGCCGCCACGTCGCCGGATGGTAAGGTCTATCGGATCACCAGCGGCAAAGCGGAGGTTTTCTACGATCCAAAGGCGAAGTACATCTGGGCACTCGCGTTCAACCAGGCGGGCGACTTGTTCGTCGCCACCGGCGACCAGGGCGTGATCCATCGCGTAACACCAGGCGGTCAAGGGAGCGTGTTCTACCAGTCGGGACAAAGCCATGTGCGCTCGCTCGCCATCGATCAGAAACAGAATGTGATTGCGGGCACCGAACCCAGCGGCTACATCATTTCGATCAATCCCACTGGCCAGGGATTCGTTGTCCACCAATCGCCCAAGCGCGAGGTAACCGCCGTCGCCGTTCATCCGCAGGGTTGGATCTACGCGGCTGCCGTTGGCGCCAAACAGTCGCAACCCTCGGGGGCGCCGCCTTCCGGACCGGCGCCGGCGCCGACTCCTGTAACTGGCGCGGGGGGAGCCGCACAACGAGGGGCGCCACCTCCCCCTGCCATCCCCAGCATGAGCCCGTCCATGTCCGGCGGTTCTGAGGTCTATCGGATCGAAGCGGATGGTTTCACGCGCAAGCTGTGGTCCCATGCGACGGACTTTGTGTATTCGATCGCCTTCGACGCGCAGGGCAATGCCGTGCTGGGTACGGGGAACCAGGGAAAGCTAATCAGGCTGGATAGCGATCTGCTGAGCAGCGTGTTGGTCAGCGCCTCTCCGACGCAGATCACCGCACTCGCTCCAGCCAAGGGCGGCCGCATTTGGGCTACGACCGGCAACATTGGCAAGCTGTACTCGCTCGGTCCGCAGGTGGAGACCTCCGGCACGCTGGAAAGTGCGCCGCTCGACTCCCAATTCTTTTCGTATTGGGGACGTGCGCACTTGACTGGATCGGGGCTGTCGTCGGCAAAGTTGGAGGTCCGTAGCGGCAATCACGATGATCCCGACAAGGGTTGGAGCGCCTGGGCCGTCGTTCCTTCGGCCGCGGGCGGACGAGTTCCATCTCCGGCGGCGCGATTTCTACAGTACCGGTTGACGCTCAGCGCTCCGTCGCAAGGATCTAGCCCTGAGGTGCGGGAGATCGAGATAGCGCGTCAGGAGAAGAACGTTGCGCCGGTCGTGGAGATGGTGGAGGCAACGCCGCCGAACTACAGGTTCCCCGCACAGTCGTTAGCGCTCACGCCAAGCACGACGTTAAGCCTCCCGGCAATGCGCGGACCTAAGCGCAATCCACCGCAGCCCGCTCCGATCGATTCGGCAGCGACGATGAACGCAGCGAAGGGATTTCGTGGCGTGCGCTGGCTCGCCAGCGACGAAAACGGGGACGCGTTGGAGGCAAAGCTCGAAATTCGCGGCGTCAGCGAAACCGCGTGGAAATTGCTGAAGGACCGCACGACCGAGCGGCACTATAGCTGGGACACGACGGCGTTCGCCGACGGTCAGTATATGGTTCGTATCACCGTGTCCGACGTCCCGGACAACACCCCGCAGCAAGCGTTGCAGTCGAC